>JBDLRC010000158.1:0-2804 GCA_039800265.1 Pseudomonadota bacterium | reverse complement strand
GATGAATGCGATCCCGGCCAAAGTCGCCGGCGTGGCCGAGGTCATCATGGTTGTACCGACACCGCAAGGTGTTCGCAATCCTTTGGTGTTGGCTGCCGCCTACCTCGGCGGGGTTGACCGAGTATTTACGATTGGGGGAGCGCAGGCCGTTGCCGCGCTGGCGTATGGCACACAGACCATCCCCAGTGTCGACAAAATTGTGGGGCCCGGAAACGCCTACGTGGCGGAGGCCAAGCGCCAGGTCTTCGGCCAGGTCGGCATCGACATGATTGCAGGACCATCCGAGATCCTGGTGATCTGCGATGGCAAAACCAACCCCGATTGGATTGCCATGGACCTGTTCTCACAGGCCGAACACGATGAGCTTGCCCAGGCCATTTTGCTCACCCCCGATGCTGTTTTTATCGAGGCCGTTGCGCAGTCGATCGATCGACTGATCGCCGAGATGCCCCGTCAGCAGGTGATTCGTACTTCCATGGAAAACCGTGGGGCCTTGATTCGGGTTCGTGACCTCGATGAAGCCTGCGCGATTGCATCTACCATCGCAGCCGAGCACCTTGAGATCTCGACCGATCATCCACATCGTTGGGCTGAAAAAATCAAACATGCCGGGGCCATCTTCCTGGGACGGTACGCATCCGAATCGTTAGGCGATTACTGTGCCGGGCCTAACCATGTCCTGCCGACCATGCGTACGGCACGCTTCTCATCCCCGCTGGGTGTTTACGATTTTCAAAAGCGCACCAGCATGATTGAAATCAGCGAGTCAGGTGCTCAGGCGCTCGGCCGGGTTGCATCCACGCTTGCCCGAGGCGAGCAGCTTCCGGCCCATGCCCGCGCGGCGGAGTTACGTCTTAAGTCGTAAGTCCCGTCACCGTTGACCGGTGCTTGGCCGGTGAGTGTCTACAGCGCCGCGAGCAGCGCCGCCACCTGCGCATCGGTGCCCACCGTAATACGCAAGTGTTGATCAATGCGCGGCTTTGCAAAATGCCGTACCAAGATCTTGTTTTCTCGTAAGCGCAGTGCAAGTGCTGCGGCATCGTGATTCGGGTGGTGGGCGAACACAAAATTCGCCTGCGATGGCACGACCTCAAACCCTCGGTGCGCAAGGCCTTGGGTCAGTGTTTCACGCGAGGCCATGACCTTTGATCGATTCTCGTCGAACCAAGACCGATCCAAAATGGAGGCCGCAGCTCCCGCAGCAGCGAGACGATCAATCGGGTAGGAATTGAAACTGTTTTTGATGCGATTGAGCGCATCCAATAGTGCCGGCTGTCCCACGGCGAACCCCACACGCAGTCCTGCAAGTGCCCGGGATTTTTAAAACGATTGGGTCACCAACAGGTTGGTATAACGGTTAATCAGTGGCACACACGACTCTGCGCCAAAATCCACATAGGCCTCATCGACTACTACCAGGGTATTGGGCCGTGCGGCAACGAATTCCTCGATGGCGTCGCGTGGCAGGCCGCGCCCCGTTGGAGCGTTGGGGTTGGGGAAGATCACGGAGTGGGCGGTGGGCGGCACCTTACTCAAATCAAGCGAGAAGTCGCTCTCCAACGGCAGGAGCTGGTAGTCAATCCCGTAGAGGCTGCAGTACGTTGGATAAAAGCTATACGTAATGTCGGGAAACACTAGGCCGGCCGAAGATGTTGTGTCGCTACGGGGGGCCAGCAAGCCCTGGAATACGAACGCCAACACCTCATCGGAGCCGTTTCCCACAAACACCTGGTCCGTTGACACACCGTAAAACGCTGCAATGGCCTGGGTGAGATGGCTGGATTCGGGATCGGGATACAGGCGCAGTGATTCACCGAGATCACCCAGGGCCTCGGCAATGGCCGACACGGCCTTTGGGCTTGGCGGGTAAGGGTTCTCGTTGGTGTTGAGTTTGATCAGCCCTTCGATTTTGGGCTGCTCCCCCGGGGTGTAGGGGGTTAGCCTGCGGACAACAGAACTCCAGAATGCACTCATGGCGCGAATGTATCATTGAGCCAAAGGAGCCGTCATGAGAACCGCTGAAGTCCGTCGCGACACCGCAGAAACCCAGATCCGTGTGGCCATCAATCTGGATGGCACCGGTGAGCGCACCCTGGAGTCCGGGCTGCCGTTCCTTGATCACATGTTGGATCAGATTGCCCGGCATGGGTTGATCGACCTGCAGATTCAGGCCAAAGGTGACCTCGAGATCGACGCCCACCACACCGTAGAAGATCTGGGCATTACGCTTGGCCAGGCATTTGCCAAAGCGATCGGAGATAAACGCGGCGTGCGCCGTTATGGTCACGCCTATGTTCCGCTTGATGAAGCACTCTCCCGTGTGGTCATCGATCTTTCGGGGCGACCCGGGCTAGAGTTTGGCGTGGTCTGGAAACGAAGCATGGTGGGCCAGTTCGATCTGGATCTTATCCATGAATTCTTTCAAGGATTCGTCAACCATGCCCAGGTCACGCTGCATATCGATAACCTCAAGGGCGAGAATGCCCACCATCAGTGCGAGACCATTTTTAAGGCCTTTGCCCGCGCGCTGCGTATGGCGGTGGAGTGCGATCCCCGGCTGTCTGCCGATGCCATCCCTTCCACAAAGGGGTCGCTCTGATCGCGATCGTCGATTACGGCTCGGGAAACATTCGAAGTGTGCTGCGGGCCTTCCATGCCGTAGCACCCGATGCCAACGCGCAAATTGTCTCCGACCCCGATCAGGTGCGTCGCGCCGACCGCGTGGTGTTTCCGGGGCAGGGCGCCATGCCGGACTGCATGGCAAGTCTTGCGCGCTCCGGCCTTCGTGATGCCATTCTCGAAGC
>JBDLRC010000157.1:0-2955 GCA_039800265.1 Pseudomonadota bacterium | reverse complement strand
AAAAATTCTTTTCCGAAGCCTAACAGATAGATCTCCACTTGTCGTAAGGTCTACTCAGGATACAAATAATTGCTCATGATTGAAGTCACCCCCTCCTCCGCACGCCAACTGATTGATGCTGTGCCCGTTTGGGACCATCATGCTTGCTTGCCTTTGCGACCGAACGACCCTGCCTTCCTTCCCCAACTGGCGCGGCATAAGGCAGCAGGTTTCGATGCGATAACCGTGAACATTGGCTTCGGGGAGCAAGGCCCCGAAGAGCACCTGCGGATGATCGCAGCACTGCGCCACTGGATTCTTGCGCGACCTCAGGAGTACATCCTATTGCGGGAAGCAGAAGATATCGAGCGCGCCCGCACCTCGGGACGGCTAGCAGTAGGATTTGACATCGAGGGGGCCAACGCCTTGGGCGACCAACTCAGCCTCATTCAGCTTTACTACGACTTGGGTGTGCGGTGGATGCTGATGGCCTACAACACTTCCAACCGCGCGGGCGGTGGTTGCCAAGACGAGGATGGCGGCCTGACAGCCTTCGGCCGTGAGGTCGTGCAAGAAATGGAGCGGGTGGGCATGCTTTTATGTCTCAGCCACACCGGCCACCGCACGGTGCGCGAAGTTCTTGCCATGGCGACACAACCCTTGATTTTCTCTCACAGCAATTGCGCGGCGCTGCATCCGCACCCTCGCAACATCCCCGACGAGTTGATCCGAGCCTGTGCCGCCACGGGTGGCGTGGTGGGTATCAATGGCGTTGGGATTTTTCTTGGACATAACGATATTTCGAGCGAGACCTATGCACGACATGTAGACCATGTGGTGCAGTTGGTGGGCCCGGCCCATGTGTCCATAGCACTGGACTATGTGTTCGACGTGAGTGAACTGGAGGAGCACCTCGAGAAGATGAGGGGCACCTTCCCGCCAGGTTTGGGTTACGAATTGGGGGCCCGTTTTGTGCCGCCCGAGCAACTGGAGGAAATCGTGACCACGCTTCAAGGCTGGGGCTATTCGGACGCTGATCTTGCGTCATTGCTTGGCGGCAATCTCTTGCGTCTGGCACGTCAGGTGTGGAAGGCAACGGCACATGGCTAAGCACTGCGCACAACCTATTCATAAGCTCGCCGCATGACTCAATCCACACACCCCACACTCGCCCCACTGATTGCCACCTTCCAACGCCTCCACCACTTGAGGCACTTGGCCGCCATTGCAGGTTGGGACCAGGCTGCCATGATGCCCACGAAGGGAAATGAGGCCCGCGCAGAAGCCATGGCACAACTCAAGGCGATGATGCACCAGGCACTGACCGATGCAGCATTGCCGTCGCAGTTTTCAGCAGCAGAAAATGCCGTGACCACAAAGGATGACATGGCCTCGGTGCGGGAAATGCGTCGCCAGTGGGAGTTGCCCAGCCGCCTGCCTCAACGCCTGGTTGAGGCCCAAAGTCTGGCAGCAGCCCGCTGCGAGCACGCGTGGCGCGCTCAGCGCAAAGCCAATGACTGGAAGGGCTTCCTGCCGAATCTTCACGAGGTCGTCACACTGGCTCGCGAAGAAGCCAAGCTCCTGGCGGATGCCACTGGTAAACGCCCCTACGAAGCCTTGATGGACAAATTCGAACCCGGCATGGGCGAGCAACGTATTGAGCAGTTGTTTGGCGAGGTCAAGACATGGCTGCCCGGGCTGATTGAAAAGGTCATTGCCAAGCAACAAACCGAGACAGTGTTGGCTGCCGCAGGGCCTTTCAACATTGCCGCGCAACGGGCATTGGGCCTGGAGGTCATGGGTCTGCTGGGCTTTGACTTTGAAGGCGGCCGACTCGACATCTCAACCCACCCGTTTTGCGGTGGCGTGCCTGAAGACGTTCGCATCACCACGCGCTACACCGAAGCCGACTTTGCCCCAAGCCTGATGGGCATCATCCACGAGACCGGCCACGCACGCTACGAGCAAAATTTGCCACGCGACACCTTGCACCTGCCGGTGGGGCGTGCTCGTTCCATGGGCATTCACGAAAGCCAGAGCCTGTCGTTTGAAATGCAACTGGCCCGAAGCCCCGCCTTCTTCGAGTTGATTGCACCCCTGGTACGAAAACATTTGGGTGACCAGGAGGCCTTCACACCGACCAATCTGGCCAGGATGGCAACCCGGGTACAGCGCGGCTTCATTCGTGTGGATGCCGATGAACTGACTTACCCGGCCCATGTGATTTTGCGCTTTGAAATTGAACGTGCGTTGATCTCCGGTGAAGTCGAGCCTGAAGACATCCCTGGCCTATGGGATGAAAAAATGCTAGCCTATCTTGGTGTGGATACGCGCGGCAATTTTGAAAACGGCTGCATGCAGGACATCCATTGGCCCTCGGGCATGTTTGGCTACTTCCCAAGCTATACCCTTGGCGCGATGTACGCCGCGCAATACTTTGCCACCATCCGGCGCAACCACATTGATCTGGATGCGCGCATTGCGAATGGTGATTTGTCGCCCGTGATGCATTGGCTGGATGCGAACATCTGGTGCCAAGCCAGCCGCTGGCACACGGATGAGCTTGTGACCCGAGCAACCGGTGAGGCCCTGAACGCAGCGCACTTCCAACGCCACCTGCAATCGCGCTACTTGTAATCTGTCGAGATGAAAACGAGATGACTCCCGATACGTCATCTTTCATTTCATCAACTTTTTTTCGAAAAAATGGACCACTCAAAGTACCCTCATTACCTTGTAGCCGGTCCTCTCAGGGATCAAATCAGAGTCCTTTCGTCACTACCATCGTCTGGGGCGCCTTACCCACACGCCACGCAAGATCTGCGCTCCATCACTCATTCTTGAACACAAACTCTTGGGTCGCGGTGATTTCTCCGGATTCGGCTGTGCACTTGTATTGCAGCATCGCCGCTCTGACTGATGCGTGAAACACGCTAGGCCCAGACAAAATCGTCACCTCCTTGACCACGCCCTCTT
>JBDLRC010000156.1:0-2638 GCA_039800265.1 Pseudomonadota bacterium | reverse complement strand
AACGGCGTGACCGAGATTTTTGGAATCATGGGATCCGCATTCATGGATGCCATGGACATCTTTGCGCCTGCCGGCATCCGCCTGATTCCCGTGGTGCATGAACAGGGTGCGGCCCACATGGCCGATGGATTCGCCCGGGTATCGGGTCGCCACGGTGTGGTGATCGGTCAAAACGGCCCCGGCATCAGTAACTGCGTGACGGCCATTGCAGCAGCGTATTGGGCACACAGCCCGGTGGTGATCGTGACGCCGGAGACCGGCACCATGGGCATGGGCCTAGGCGGTTTCCAAGAGGCTAACCAGCTGCCGATGTTTCAAGAGTTCACCAAGTACCAGGGCCATGTGAACAACCCTAAACGCATGGCAGAGTACACCGCGCGCTGCTTTGATCGCGCGATCTCTGAGATGGGCCCCACACAGCTGAACATTCCCCGTGACTATTTCTACGGTGAGATTCAGTGCGAGATTCCCAAGCCCATGCGTGTGGAACGTGGTTCGGGCGGTGAGAACAGCCTGCGTGAAGCAGCCGATTTGTTGGCCACCGCAAAATTCCCGGTGATTCTCGCCGGCGGCGGCGTGGTCATGGGCGATGCAGTGGATGAGTGCAAGGCATTGGCCGAGCGTCTTGGTTCGCCGGTGGCCGTGGGCTACCTGCGTAACGATGCGTTCCCGGCCAGCCATCCGTTGTGGGCAGGCCCCCTGGGGTATCAGGGATCCAAGGCTGCGATGAAGCTGATTTCACAGGCCGACGTCGTCATCGCATTGGGTTCACGCATGGGCCCCTTCGGCACATTGCCCCAACACGGGCTGGACTACTGGCCGAAAAACGCCAAGATCATTCAGGTCGAGGCCGATCACACCAATCTCGGATTGGTCAAGAAAATTTCCGTAGGCATTCATGGCGATGCGAAGGCTGTTGCGAAGGCACTGCTGGCTCAGCTGGCCAACAAATCGCTCGCCTGCGATGCGACGAAGGCCGAGCGCGCCGCCAAGATCAAGGCCGAGAAAGACGCCTGGGAAAAAGAGCTGACCGAATGGACCCACGAGCGTGATGCCTACAGTCTGGACATGATTGAAGAGGCGAAAAAAGAGCGCACCTTCAACGGGGGTCACTACTTGCATCCGCGCCAAGTACTGCGTGAGCTCGAAAAGGCCATGCCGGCCCGCGTCATGGTGTCGACCGACATCGGCAATATCAACTCTGTGGCCAACAGCTATCTGCGCTTCGAAGAGCCGCGCAGTTTCTTTGCACCGATGAGTTTTGGTAACTGTGGATACGCGTTGCCCACCATCATCGGCGCCAAAGTTGCGGCTCCCGACCGTCCGGCCATTGCCTATGCGGGCGACGGTGCATGGGCCATGAGCATGGTCGAAGTGATGACAGCGGTGCGGCATGACATTCCGGTGACGGCGGTGGTCTTCCACAACCGTCAGTGGGGCGCCGAGAAGAAGAATCAGGTCGATTTCTACGGCCGACGCTTTGTGGCCGGCGAGTTGGAGAGCCCAAGTTTTGCCGCGATTGCCCGATCCATGGGCTCCGAGGGCATCGTGGTCGACGAACTTGACCAGGTCGGTCCTGCACTGAAGAAAGCGATCGATATGCAGATGAATCAGCGCAAGACCTGCGTGATTGAAATCATGTGTACCCGTGAGCTGGGCGATCCGTTCCGTCGTGATGCGCTTAGCAAGCCGGTGCGCTTCCTTGAGAAGTACAAGGATTACGTCTGATGTTCGGTAGTGTGAAAGGTCTGCGCCAGCTGCTCTGCAGCCTGGCGCATTCGGGGAACCATCCCCAGTAAGTCATCAATTGTTTTTCTTCCTATTGGGGCCTGCAAAGCAACCGCTGCGCAGGCCTTTTCTTTGGTGAGCATCACGGGCACGGCCACGGCGATCAGGCCCTGAAGGTGCTCGCCGCGATTGAGGCTGATGCGTTCTTTTCGGATGGCCACCAGCTCCTCTTTGAGATGCTCGCGCGACGTCAGCGTGTCGGGTGTGAGCGCACGCATGGGAAGACGCTCGATCAGACGTTCGCGTTGTTGTTTGGGTAATAGCGCGAGCAGCAGTTTTCCACTGGCGGTGGCATGCAATGGAACGTGCGAGCCCGGCGCGAGAATTGCCCGCAGCGGCCATGCGGCCTCGACGCGATCCAAATACACAATGTCGGCGCCGGCGAGTGCGGTTAGGTTGCAGGTTTCATCGAGATCGGCCACGAGTGCACGCAAAATGGCGTGGCGTTCGCGCTGGCTTTCACCGCCCATCATGACCTGCACCGCGAATTGCTCGATGCGCCGGCCCAGGTGAAAACGCTTGTCGCCCGGATACTTGACCACCAGCCCGGCGAATTGAAGCTGCTCCAGGATGCGATGGACGGTTTGTTTGGGCAGTCCGGTTTGTGCCATGAGCTCGGAGAGCGACTGGCCATGGGTTCCTGACAGGGCCTCGAGCATTCGGAAGGCCCGGATGGCCGAAGCGTTGGACTGGTTGCTCTCCATAGTGGTAACCAGAATATCTCAAATATTTTAGATTTCGGTACTTTTTTGCATCGCAAATCGCCATATCGTTCGAAAACACTATTTTTCTAAAGGAGACATCCCATGAACCATTCATCCTCACGGCGCCAGCTGCTTGGTGCCTCGTT
>JBDLRC010000155.1:0-3356 GCA_039800265.1 Pseudomonadota bacterium | reverse complement strand
TGTGTCGCGGAAGAGCTCCCAAGTGAGCTCTTCCGCTTTTCCAACCACTTTTTCCAAAGCCTGGTAGATCGGCACGGTACCAATTGGCACCGGGCTATTGCGAATGATCCACTCGCGGGTCTCATGAATATGCTTGCCAGTGGAGAGATCCATGATCGTGTCGGCACCCCAGCGGATGCCCCAAGTCATTTTGTCGACCTCCTCACCAATGCCGGATGACACCGCACTGTTGCCAATGTTGCCGTTGATCTTGACTAAGAAATTACGGCCGATGATCATCGGCTCGCTCTCGGGGTGGTTAATGTTGGCAGGAATAATCGCGCGGCCACGTGCGACTTCGGCGCGTACAAACTCGGGTGTGATCTCTTTCGGGATCGCGGCACCAAACGACTCGCCCGGATGCTGGCGCAGCATCAGCTCGGCCATGCGGGCGGAGTTCCCGCCGGCTGCCTTCAAGCTCTCGATGTACTCGGTGCGCAACATGTTCTCCCGAATGGCGATGTATTCCATTTCGGGGGTCACGATGCCTTTCTTGGCATAGTGCATCTGTGACACATTCATGCCTGCTTTTGCTCGCCGTGGTTGGCGTTTGAGGTTAAAGCGCAAGGCCACCAGTTTGGGGTCGTTTAGACGGCCCTGGCCAAACGTGCTCGTAGGCCCAGCGAGCAACTCAGTGTCGTTTCGCTCATCGATCCACTTGGCCCGGATCGGGGTCAATCCGGCGCGGATATCGATCTTGACCTTCGGGTCGGTGTAGGGGCCGCTGGTGTCATACACATAAATGGGCGGATTCTTTTCGGCACCCATCATGCTGGGGGTGTCGTCTTGGGTGATTTTTCGAAAGGGCACCTGGATATCGGGCCGGGAGCCGGCGATGTAGACCTTTTCGCTGTTCGGGAATGGCGCAATCGCGCTTTGGTCAACGCTTGCGGTAGCAGCGAGAAATTGTGGGTTCACGGCCATGGGAGTCTCCTGAAATAATTAGTTCAAATGAAGGGGTTGTGGATCAAAGCTGTGATTGATCGGACCGTGTCCATGGCCGACCTGCATACCAACAGCATGCGAGATGGCCTGATAGACATAGTCTTGTGCGGCTTTCACAGATGCTTTTAATGGATACCCAAGCGCCAGATAGCAGGCGATCGCCGAAGACAGCGTGCAACCGGTCCCGTGCAGGTTTGGGGTGTCGATACGGGGTTTCACAATCTCGGTGATGTCGCGTTTCACCTTCTCTGTGCGTGCGGGTTTCGCGTCGGCAGAGGGGGCTGGCCGATCCATCGGAAGGGTTGTGAACTCCACCAGCATGTCCATCAGGTTGGGCGACAGCATGTGGCCGCCCTTGACCAATACGTTTGCGGCACCCATCGCCTTCAGCTTGACCGCGCTGGACTCAAACTGTTCCCACCGGGTGATGGGCTCACCCACGAACCACGACAGTTCATCCAGATTCGGTGTGACCACAGTCGCGAGCGGAAACAGCTCTCGAACGATATGTTCCTGTGTTTCGGGAGTGATCAGTTTGTCACCGCTGGTGGCGATCATCACAGGATCAAGCACCACGTGGGCAGGCTTGAAACGGCGAAGGGTATCGGCCACCACGGCCACAATCTCGGGCGAGTGCAGCATGCCGATTTTGACGGCGTCGGCACCGATATCTTCGAATACAGCATCGAGTTGAGCCTGCAAAAAATAGGGATCCGGGGCATGAATGGCCCGCACGCCTTGCGTGTTTTGGGCGGTCAATGCCGTGATAGCGGTGAGCCCGTAGCAGCCCAGGGCAGAGATGGTCTTTAGATCAGCCTGAATACCTGCACCGCCCCCGCTATCGGAGCCGGCAATGGTGAGGACTTTTCTGGGAGAACGAGGCATGTTTGCTTTCCTACGCCGGTATCAGCCGGATCAGGTTCAAGGGTATTTCTCAGACCGGCACCCTTGCCGGTCACCCCTAGCGATAGTGGAATGCTAACCGAAAAAAAAGCCCGCTGGGGATCAGCGGGCTTTGGACATGCAGTACTCCGGGGGAAGGGGTTCCCCAGGAGTACGGAGAGGCTTACTTCGCCATTTTCAAATCAGGATAGCGAACCGACTCCACCAACTCTTGAACCTGACGGTTCGGAGCAGGAGTGATCAAGCTCACGATGATGATCACGGCAAAGCCCAGCGGCACACCGAAAGTACCGGCCGAGATGGCAGCAATTTCAAACCACTCACCGGTGATCGGTGCCGAGCGCGGAACGCCCAAGAACACCTCACGAAGCCAGGGTTGTGTTTGCACCATGTAGTAGAACGTGATGCCGATACCGGCGATCATGCCTAGACTTGCAGCGATACCGGTGGTGCGCTTCCAGAAAATTCCCAGCACCAGGGCAGGGAAGAATCCAGCGGCAGCAAAGGAGAACGCGGCACCCACCAAGAACAGAATGTCGGCAGGTTTCTGCTGTGCCACCAGGGCGGCCAGCACGGCAACGATCAGAAGCATCGACTTCGAGATCACCACACGGCGGGCTACAGGAGCCGACGGGTCGATCATCTTGTAGTACACGTCGTGTGACAGCGCATTGGCAATGGTCAGCAGCAGACCGTCCGCTGTGGAAAGAGCAGCGGCCAGACCACCCGCGGCCACCATGCCTGAGACCACATAGGGCAGGCCGGCGATCTCTGGCGTTGCCAACACCACGATGTCCGGTCCGATGGAGATCTCAGCAAGCTGCACGATGCCATCTTTGTTGATGTCAACAATCGACAACAGGCCCGGATCCACCTTGGTCCAGTTCGCGACCCAAGCTGGGAGCGACGCAAAGCTTGATCCCACCACGTCGTTGTACATCACGAACTTCACCAGTACAGCAAGGGCGGGTGCCGAGAAGTACAACAGGAAGATGAAGAACAGCGACCAAGTCACCGAGTTGCGTGCCTCACGTACCGATGGCGTCGTATAGAAGCGCATCAGAATGTGCGGCAATGCTGCGGTTCCCACCATCAGACAGAAGATCAGCGCCAGGAAGTTCTTCCGAGCCTTGTTCTGTGCGGCCTCGTCTTTCCCAGGGAATGCTTGGCCATGCGGCGAGGGTGGAGCAGCACGGGCGGCACCCGCCTTGGCTTTGTTTAAGCTGGCTGTGTAGGCGGCTTCATCCTTGGGGAAGCTGTCGAGCGTGCCGGCTTTCTCTGCAGCGGCCTTATCGGCAGCGTAGGAGCCCGGGACGTCTTTCAGCTTCTCGGTGGCGGCAGCAGCGCGGTCCTTGAAGATCGTACGAACTTCGATCTCTTTGGGATCTGCAGTCAGTTTTTTCTCAAGTTCCGTCACTTTTGCCAGTTGCTGACCATAGACCAGCTGCGGAATGGGCAAGCCGGTTTGT
>JBDLRC010000154.1:0-13115 GCA_039800265.1 Pseudomonadota bacterium | reverse complement strand
TTTCATTGACCTTGGCCCGGTGCGCATAGTCCTTGAGTTGATCTTCGCCGATGGTACCGAGATTGAAATACTGAGATTCCGGGTGCCAGAAATAAAAGCCTGACACGGCCGACGCAGGCACCATGGCCAGATTCTCGGTGAGCGTCATGCCGATCTCGTTAGCTTTCAGCAGTTCAAACAACGCTGCCTTCACAGCGTGATCGGGGCACGATGGGTAGCCAGGTGCCGGACGAATCCCTTGATAGCGTTCTTTGATCAGATCCTCGTTGCTCAGCTGCTCGTGCGGGGCATAGCCCCAAAACTCTGTACGCACCCGTTGATGCAGACGCTCTGCAAACGATTCGGCCAGCCGATCGGCAATTGCCTTGACCAGAATCGCGTTGTAGTCATCGCCCTTGGATTCATAGTCTTGGGCCAGTTTTTCGGCCCCATCAATGCACACGGCAAAGCAGCCCAAGTAATCGGGTATGCCACTGTCGTTTGAGGCGACATAGTCAGCCAATGACTTGTTGTGTTCGCCGGTTGGCTTTTGTGTCTGCTGACGAAGGCCGACCCAGGTCAACACGCTTTCTTTGGTGGCGGGATCAAAAAGGGTAATGTCTTCGGGGCCCGTACGCTGTGCGGGGAAAAGCCCGAACACGCCGTTGGCAGTGAGCTTTCGGCCGGAGACAAGTCTGGCGAGCATGGCTTTGCCATCGGCATAGACCTGCCGCGCCTGTGCGCCGACCACCTCATCGTCCAAGATCGCAGGAAAAGGCCCGGCCAGATCCCAAGTTTGGAAAAAGGGTGTCCAGTCAATGGTATCGACGAGCTCTTGAAGATCGTACGATTTCAATACACGGCGGCCGAGCGCCTTGGGCGCAGGGGTTGGGTTCGTTTCGAACACAATCTTTGGGGCATTGGCGCGGGCTTGTTCGAGCGTGAGCAGAGGCGTGGTGGTTTTCGCCGCATGCCGTTCACGCAATTTCTGATAATCACGCATTACCTCGCCAAGATAGGCCCCCTTTTGGGCGGCGTCGCTGGTGAGCGACTGAGCCACCGGCACCGAGCGGCTGGCATCGGGCACCCAGATCACCGGCCCAGAATAATTGGGCGCAATTTTGACGGCCGTGTGAATGCGGGAAGTGGTGGCCCCGCCGATCAGCAGCGGAATCTGTTTGCATCGGCACCATTCATCGCGTTCCATCTCTTTGGCCACATGGGCCATCTCTTCCAGCGAGGGCGTGATCAGACCCGAGAGCCCAATGATGTCGGCATCATGGTCTTTGGCAGCCTGCAGAATCTGCTGGGCGGGCACCATCACCCCAAGGTTTACGACCTCAAAGTTATTGCACTGGAGCACGACAGACACGATGTTTTTGCCGATGTCATGTACGTCGCCTTTCACAGTCGCGATAATGATTTTGCCCTTGGCCTGCACATTGCCCGAGGCCTTCTGTTCTTCTTCAATGAAGGGCACAAGGTGTGCTACCGCCGCCTTCATGACACGGGCAGATTTCACGACCTGCGGAAGAAACATTTTTCCTTGCGCAAAAAGATCGCCCACCACATTCATGCCGGCCATGAGTGGCCCTTCAATGACCTCGATGGGCCGGCCTCCGCGGGCAGCAATCGCCTGGCGCATTTCTTCCGTGTCATCCACGATGAACTCGGTCAGGCCATGCACCAGGGCGTGTTCGAGCCGTTTCTCGACCGTAAATCCACGCCACTGCAGTTTTTCTTCTTCGCGTTTGCCGCCGTTTTTTAGCGTGGCGGCGAATTCAATCATCCGCTCTGTTGCATCGGCACGGCGATTCAACACAATATCCTCAACACGCTCGCGCAGCTCTGGATCCAGGTCTTCGTAGACGCCGAGCTGGCCCGCATTCACGATACCCATGGTCATGCCGGCTTTGACGGCGTGATACAGAAATACGGTGTGAATTGCCTCGCGTGCCGGATCGTTGCCGCGAAACGAAAAGCTCACATTTGATACGCCACCCGAGATCTTGGCATGCGGCAGATGGCCTCGGATCCATTGGGTGGCTTCAATGAAGTCGACGGCGTAGCTGTTGTGTTCTTCAATACCCGTTGCGATTGCAAAAATGTTCGGATCAAAGATGATGTCTTCGGGGGGCAATCCCACCTGCTCGGTCAAAAGCCGGTACGCCCTGGAGCAGATCGCTTTGCGGCGTTCAAGCGTATCGGCCTGCCCCTGTTCGTCAAAGGCCATGACAATCACGGCCGCGCCGTACTTGCGGCAAAGCGTTGCCTGCCGCAGGAACTCGTCCTCTCCTTCTTTCATGGAGATGGAGTTCACGATGGCCTTGCCCTGCACGCACTTCAGTCCGGCCTCAATCACGCTCCACTTCGACGAGTCGATCATGATCGGCACCCGGGAGATGTCGGGTTCCGAGGCGATGAGATTCAGGAATCGAACCATGGCTGCCTCGGAATCAAGCATGGCCTCGTCCATGTTCACGTCAATCACCTGGGCCCCGTTTTCGACCTGCTGACGGGCCACCGCGATGGCCTGTTCGAACTCCCCGGCCAGAATAAGCCGTGCAAACTGTTTCGACCCGGTTACGTTGGTCCGTTCGCCAACATTGACGAAAAACGAGCGTTCATCAATGTTGCATGCTTCAAGGCCCGAGAGCCGTAATGCCGACTGCACCGTGGGAATGGCGCGCGGCCGATACTGCTGCACGGCCTGCGCGATGGCCGCAATATGGTCCGGCGTCGTGCCACAACAGCCGCCCACCACATTGACCCACCCTTGCTCTGCAAATTCTTTTAAAAAACCCGATGTGATCGGCGGCGTTTCATCAAATCCTGTCGGGGCCATGGGATTAGGCAGGCCCGCATTCGGATAGATGCAGATGGCTGTATCGGCCAAGCGAGAAATTTCTTCCACATAGGGCCGCATCAGTGCGGCACCAAGAGCACAGTTCAGCCCCACGGTGATCGGGCGGGCGTGACGCACGCTGTTCCAGAATGCTTCTACCGTCTGACCGGAGAGAATGCGGCCACTGGCATCGGTGATCGTTCCCGAGATCATGACGGGGTAGCGCAGCCCCCGTTGCTCAAAGACCGATTCTGCGGCAAAGATCGCAGCCTTTGCATTCAGCGTATCGAAAATGGTTTCAATCAGTAACAGGTCTGCTCCGCCATCGAGCAAGGCATTGATCTGCTCTGCATACGAGACGCAAAGCTGATCAAAATTGATGTTGCGTGCACCCGGATCGTTGACATCGGGAGAAATTGAGGCGGTCCGCGGTGTGGGGCCGATCGCTCCCGCCACGAATCGTGGCTTGTCGGGTGTAGAAAACTGCGCGCAGGCTGCCTTTGCGATGCGCGCCGATGCCAGATTCATTTCACGCGCAAGCTGAGGCAGCCGGTAGTCTTCTTGGGCCACGGTGGTGGCACCGAATGTATTGGTCTCGACAATATCGGCGCCCGCGTTCAAGTATTGGTCGTGGATTTCGCGAATGACATCCGGCCGAGTCAGGGAGAGCAGTTCGTTGTTGCCTTTGACATCAATGCCTTGACCGGTGGCCGACGCGATGGCTGAGCGAATGTCGGATCCGAGGTCGGGGACGTTCGTGCCACGGTAGGCCTCTTCGGAGAGTTTGTACTGCTGAATCATGGTGCCGGTGGCACCGTCAAGAATCAGAATGCCTTGCGCAAGCCGCGAGCGCAGCAGACCAAAAGCGGGAGATTCGGGCAGTTGTGAGGGCATGGAAATAAAAACGGGGATCCGAGATCCCCGTTGTGGGCTCAATATCTGATGCGCGCTATTTTAGACTGTCCAGCCAGCAGACGAGCCCATCCGCGTTGAGCTTTAAGTCCAAATCCAGAACGTCCAGACACTGTTCCCGTGTCAGACTGACACCGTGGAGCGCAAGGTCAGCCAGCATCACCGTCTGCAGATCCTCGCGGATGCGTCTCGCCCGGTCCTCGCCAGCATCCCGATGGGCCAAGGCGATGTCGGCAAAGGCATCGGTCTGCCGCAACAAATGCTCGCCATGCCGCTGTACGTCTTGGATTTGCGAGTAATGGGTCAGGTAGACGGCCGGGGGCTTTGCGTCCATCAGGCGACGCATAGAGACCTTCAGATCCTCGGGGGTAAATTGCGAGGGCGATGACGTGACAAAGCTATAGGCGCCTTTTGATGTGTCGAAATCCCGGTACGAGATGCCAAAGGTGTCGCCTGTAAAAAAACTATTGGTTTTGGTGTCGCGAATGTACACGTGGTGCCGCGCATGGCCGGGTGAATCCCAGAATTCAATGGTGCGGTCAGCCAGCTGAACGGTGGCGCCCTCGGGGGTCTCCAGTATCCGGTCTGCCGGAATAGGCTCCAGGCCGCCGTATTCCCGGGTCGCCATATCCAGGCCATAGACCTCGCAGACAGCAGCCCAGAGTTTGGAAGGGTCCACCATGTGCCGCACGCCCCGTGGGTGCAGCGTCACTCGGGCGTTTGGGCAGTGCTGAAGCAATGCTCCGGCGCCCCCGGCATGATCCAAGTGCACGTGCGAGAGCAGTATCCAATCCACATGCTCTGGCCCCAAACCCAAGGCACGAATCGAATCGAGAATGCGTGGCACGGCGTAACGGGTGGACGTATCCACAACAGCGATCCGGCCTTGTTCGACGATAAAGTGGACAGCATCGAACTCATCGCGGAAGTAACCTGAGTCCATGGCATAGATACCATCACCAAAGTCACGAAGAGTGGGTGTCCTCAGTGGGGCGCGGGTGTGCAGGTGAAAGGCATTCGGATACGTCATGGTCTAGCCCAGTTTTTGTTTGAAGATATCGGTCACCTGCTGGGGGTTAGCCTTGCCTTGTGATTTTTTCATCACCTGTCCTACCAGGGCATTCAGAGCCTTTTCTTTTCCGCCACGAAACTCTTCCACCATTTTGGGATTGGCCGCGATCACTTCGTTGACAAAGCCTTCAATCAAGCCGGTGTCTTGGATTTGACGCAGGCCCTTTCCATCAATGGCGGCATCGGCATCGTGGTAGTCGCCTGACCAGATGGCTGAAAAAATATCGCGACCGATCTTGTTGCTCACGGTGCCATCTGAGATGCGAGCGATGATGCCCGCCAGTTGTGCAGGCGAGACCCTGCTTTGTGCGATGTCCATGCTTTCTCGGTTGAGCGCAGAGGCGAGCTCTCCCATCATCCAGTTCGCTACCTGCTTGGGATCTGGATGCGTTCCACTTGCCACGGTGGCGAAAAAATAATCGGCACTGGCGCGGCTGGCTGCCACCATCGCTGCGTCGTAGTCGGAGAGGCCATGCTCGCGAACCAGCCGCTCGCGTAACGCCTCTGGCAGTTCTGGCATGTCGGCACGCACGCGATCAATCCATTCGTTGGAAATGACCAGCGGCGGGAGGTCAGGGTCTGGAAAGTATCGGTAGTCGTGCGCATCCTCTTTGGAGCGCATCGCACGGGTCTCGCCTCGATCGGGATCAAACAAGCGGGTTTCTTGCACCACCTTTCCACCGTCTTCAATCAGCTCGATCTGGCGACGCGCCTCGATATCAATGGCCTGCTCTAGAAAACGAAATGAATTTAGATTTTTAATTTCGCAGCGCGTGCCAAATTCCGCCTGACCCGCCGGCCGCACCGACACGTTGGCGTCAACCCGAAACGACCCCTCTTGAAGGTTGCCATCGCAGATGCCGATCCAGGTCACGATCGTGTGCAGGGCGCGCGCATAGGCTGCCGCCTCTTTCGCCGAGCGCATGACAGGCTCGGATACGATCTCCAGAAGAGGCGTTCCCGCGCGATTTAAGTCGATGCCCGAGCAGTGGGCGGGCAATGCCTCGATACCTTCGTGAATCGATTTCCCAGCGTCTTCCTCAAGATGGGCCCGCGTCAATTCAATGGCCTTGATGCCCTGATCGGTGACCACGGTGACATGGCCACCGGAGACCACCGGGATCTCGTACTGGCTGATCTGATAGCCCTTGGGCAGGTCTGGGTAGAAGTAATTTTTACGTGCAAAGACTGATCGCGGTGCAATCGTGCCGCCGACCGCCAGGCCGAAACGGATGGCGCAGGCGGCAGCCTCACGGTTCATCACCGGCAGCACGCCGGGAAGGGCCATATCGACCATGTGGGCCTGGGTGTTAGCGGGCGCACCAAAGGTGGTGGATGCGGGTGAAAAAATCTTGGATGCGGTTTTCAGTTGAACGTGGCACTCCAGGCCAATCACGATCTCCCAGTTCATACCGACTCCTTTGCGAGCGCCTCGGGCACCCTCCGATGCCAGTCTGTGACGCATTGAAACTGATGGGCGGTGTGCAGCAGCTGCCGTTCTTGAAAACGCGGACCGATCAACTGCAGTCCCACAGGCCGATGCGCATGTGGCCCAACACCAAAGCCCACAGGAATCGACATTGCAGGAAGCCCAGCCAAATTGACCCCCAGCGTGTAGATGTCGGCCAAATACTCCTGCAGGGGGTCGGACGGGGCATCGGTGATGTTCCATGCGACCGTGGGTGCGACAGGTCCGACGATCAGATCACACTGGGCAAAGGCTGCATCAAAGTCTTGGGCGACCAGGCGACGCACGCGTTGTGCGGCGATGTAGTAAGCGTCGTAGTAGCCGTGGGACAACACAAAGGTGCCGATCAGGATTCGTCGTTTGACCTCATGGCCAAAGCCTTCCGAACGGGAGCGGCAGTAGAGATCGAGGAGGTCCTTGGGCTGATCCGCCCGGTGGCCGTAGCGCACGCCATCGAATCGGCTGAGGTTGCTTGAGGCCTCGGCCGGTGCGATCACATAGTAGGCTGGGATCGACAGTGCGGTACGTGGAAGGGACACCTCGACCACCGCTGCCCCCAGCTTTTTAAGTTCATCGATCGCTGTCTCAATGGCAACGCGGACCTCGTCACTGAGTCCTTGTGCGAAAAACTCTTTCGGCAAGCCGATGCGAAGGCCTTTGAGGGGTTGTGACGTATCGCCGGTGGGGCGGGCTGCATTGAGCCCTTGGGCAAAGTCTTCGTTGGCCATGTCCAGGCAGGTCGAATCTTTGGCGTCAAAGCCGCACATGGCCGAGAGCAGAACCGCACAGTCTCGGGCGGTCCTGCCCATGGGGCCGGCCTGGTCCAGGCTCGATGCATAGGCGATCATGCCCCAGCGTGAGATTCGGCCGTAGGTGGGCTTGATGCCGGTTAATCCGCACATGGCAGACGGCTGTCGGATTGAGCCGCCAGTGTCGGTGCCGGTCGCCGCGGGTGTCAGGCCTGCGGCTACGGCCGCAGCAGAGCCACCGGAGGACCCGCCGGGGACAGCCGAGAGATCCCAAGGGTTCAGCACACTGCCATAGGCCGAGTGGGTGTTGCCTGAGCCCATCGCAAATTCATCGCAGTTCAGCTTTCCAAGGCCCACCATTCCATGGGCGGCGAGCCGCTCGACGACGGTGGCATCGAAGGGACTGCGGTAGCCAGCCAGAATTTTGGAGGCGGCCGTGGTGGGCCAGTCCCGCGTGACAAAGATATCTTTATGGGCAATCGGCAGGCCGGCCAGACCAAAGCCATCGGAGCCGCCAACGGCCTGGTTCTCGCCCCGGTCAATACGGGCCTGGGCGGCTTGAGCCTGGGCCAGTGTGACCTCCGGGGAGACAGAGAGAAAAGCGTTGTAGGGGTCAGACTGGCAGCGCTTTAAAAAGAACTGGGCCAGCTCGACTGTGCCGAGCTGTTTATTGGCCAGAAGAGCCGCCAGACTGGCCAGGTCGCTAAAGGGGGAAAGGGTCGTGGCAGTCATTTATTCCACCACTTTGGGCACGACAAAGAGGCCCGCCGCCGCCTGGGGGGCGTTTTGCATGAGTTCCTCCCGGGCGGGGAGCGGCTCGGACCGGTCCTCACGTAGACGAAGGGCCAGGTCGTGGGGGTGGGCCATCGGCTCGACCCCTTGGATGGGGGCGTTGGCCAGCTCACCCACCCAGTTTAGGACTGACGTCAGCGAGGCCAACACCTCGCGTTGCTCATCGTCTGAAATGGCGAGCCGGGCAAGCCGTGCAAGTTTTTCAAGGTCTTTGGTTTGGAGGTCCACGGTGAAAAAAATTTAAGTGACGTTGTGCTTTATTATCCTTTTCTTTTGACGCAGGTTTCTCATGATTGGATTTCTCCGTAACTACTTTTCCCAGGACATCGCCATTGACCTGGGCACCGCCAACACCCTGATTTACGTGAAAGGCAAGGGCATCGTGCTTGATGAGCCCTCTGTCGTCGCCATCCGTTACGAGGGTGGCAATGGCGGCAAAAAGGTGATCGAGGCGGTGGGGCAGAAGGCCAAGCAGATGCTGGGCAAGGTACCCGGCAATATTGAGTCCATCCGTCCGATGAAAGACGGCGTGATTGCCGACTTCACCGTGACGGAGCAGATGCTCAAACAGTTCATTCGTATGGTGCATGAGAAAAAATTTCTCTCCCCGAGTCCGCGCGTCATCATCTGTGTGCCCTGCGGCTCCACACAGGTTGAGCGGCGTGCGATTCGCGAGTCGGCCTTGTCGGCAGGGTCAAGCCAGGTCTACCTCATTGAAGAGCCGATGGCTGCCGCCATCGGTGCCGGATTGTCGATCTCTGAGCCTCATGGCGCGATGGTCGTCGACATTGGTGGCGGTACGACCGAAGTAGGCGTGATCTCGCTGGGCGGTCTGGTGTATGCAGGAAGCGTCCGGGTTGGGGGTGATAAGTTTGATGAGGCCATTACCAACTACATCCGACGAAACTTTGGCATGTTGATCGGCGAGCAGACCGCAGAGGCGATCAAAAAGCAGATCGGCTCCGCTTTCCCTGGCAGTGAGATCCGGGAGATGGAAGTCCGTGGCCGTAACCTTTCTGAGGGCATTCCCCGCACCTTCACCGTGTCGAGCAATGAAATTCTTGAGGCATTGACGGAGCCTCTTAATCAAATTGTTGTGGCGATTAAAAATGCGCTGGAACAGACACCGCCTGAGCTGGCAGCCGACATTGCTGAGCGTGGATTGATTCTTACCGGAGGTGGTGCATTGCTGCGCGATCTCAATCGCCTGCTCTCCGAGGAAACTGGACTGCCGGTCTACGTTGCCGAAGATCCGCTTTCGTGTGTGGTGCGCGGCTGTGGTGCCGCACTCGATCGAATTGATGAGTTCCGCGATGTTTTCGCGCATGAGTAATGAGTGCCTGAGGGGGCCCGCCATCGGTTGATATGGCCCTCTCGCAGACCCCCCCACCACTTTTTCAACAAGGCCTCTCGGCCAGGCTTCGCCTCCTCATCGCTGTGCTCGCCGCGGTGGGCATGCTCTACATTGATCTTCATTTGGGCATGCTCAAGCCGCTGCGCCAAGGCCTGTCCATGGTGCTTTATCCCATTGAGCAGGTGCTCATGGTCCCGCGTGACGTCGTGCGTTGGGCTTCCCACTACGGCTCCGCACTGACGGACGTGGTGGATCGCAAGGCCCAGCTTGAGCGACGAGAAGTAGAGAACTCTGAACGCCTCCTGCAGATCGAGCAGTTAAAAGTCGAGAACGATAGCCTGCGTACTCTTTTAGAGCTTCGCAAAGGATCCAAGCATCCGACCGTCGTGGCCGAGATCAGCCATGAGACACGGGATGCATTCAGCAATCGTGTGGTGATCGACCGGGGAAGCCAGCACGGCGTGCAGCCCGGGCATCCGGTGATCAATGCCCAAGGCGTTGTGGGCCAGGTCATCCGCGTGTCACCGATCACCTCGGAGGTCTCTCTAGTCACGGACCCCTCGCTGACCATCCCGGTGAATCTACCGCGTTCGGGCATCCGAAGTGTGGCCAGTGGCACAGGCGATGGCCAGCAGGTGGATCTGAAATATCTCAACATCAATGCCGAGGTTGAAGTCGGCGATGTATTGGTCACCTCAGGATTGGATGGGCTGTATCCAAGCGGCCTCCCGGTTGCGAAAATCAATCGGGTGGAGCGCGCAGGCAGTGGCCAGTTTCCGCGTATTTCGTCCACACCGGTCGCTCCGATTGGCACGCTTCGTAATGTCTTGGTGATCCTTGTTGATCAGCAGCTCATTCCTCCTGCGCCTCGTGAACTTGAGCGTCAAGCCCCGCCACCTGCCAAAGGGGGCGCCGTCAAATGAGACGGACCGTACTCGGGCGCACGCCCAGCACCGGCATGATCACCTGGTCGCTGGTGATTGCGCTCGGTCTGGAGATGTTGCCGTGGGGCAATTGGCTGGTGCCGAATTTTCTGGCGTTGATGTTGGTGTTCTGGAATGTGTTTCAGCCCCGCCGTGTGGGCATTGCACTTGCATGGTTGCTTGGCATCGTCATGGATGTCCATGCTGGCGCCTTGCTGGGCCAGCATGCCCTGGCCTATTCGATTCTGTCGTACGGTGCGATTGCGCTTCATCGCCGGCTTCTGTGGTTTTCTGTCACGGGCCAGGCCCTTCAGCTTTTCCCGTTGTTTTTCGTAACCAACGTGGTGGTTACTCTGGTGAACCTCTTTTTTTCAGGCGTTTCACCTTCATGGGTCTACCTGGCGTCTCCCGTCATCACGGCGGTGTTGTGGGTCCCGGTGACCACGTGGATTCTGAACCGACTCAACCGGCCGCTCAGCTCAACGGCGGCCATCGGCCGTTAGGCCGGGGCCATCGAGTGTGCACAGGCGCGGTGCAGTAGACGAGAACCAGCATGAATGAATTTCGGGCCAACGACTCAGGAGATTTTCGACTAAGGGCGTCGTTTATGGCGGGCCTGGTGTTGTTTTTATTCGCCCTTTTGCTGCTTCGATTTTTTTATCTGCAGGTCTGGAAGTATTACGACTTCCATGCCATGAGCGAAGAAAACCGCGTCGCGTTGCTTCCTGTGCAGGCGCCACGAGGGGAGATTTTTGATCGGCATGGCAGCATCATTGCCCGCAATGGATCTGCATTTGCGCTTGAGATTGAGCCACACAAGGTGCCCAATCTTGAAGACACGCTCCAGTTTCTGGGCACCCTGGTCAGAATTGACGAACTCGATATGCGCCGATTCCGTCGGCTAAAAAACGAGCTTCGTAAATTTGACACGATTCCCCTGCGCCCCACGTTAAACGACGCGGAGGTAGCCCGCCTTGTGGTCCATCTGCATCGCCTGCCGGGCGTGTCCGTGAACGTGCGCAGCATGCGGTATTACCCGCACGGGGATTCTTCCTCCCATCTTCTGGGCCATATCGGCCGAATCTCTAAACGCGATCGTGAGCGTATCGAGCAGAGTGAACAAGCTTCAAGCTATTTCGGCACGTCGCACATTGGAAAGCTGGGTCTGGAGCAAGCTTACGAGAGTGAGCTGCGCGGGCAGACCGGATTCGATCGTATGGAGATCACGGCCGGCGGCCGTATGGTGCGAAGCCTTGCCCGAAAACTGCCGGTTCCGGGCCGTAACCTCAGGCTGTCGATCGACGGCGAACTGCAACGTCTGATTGAGCAGGCCTATGGCAAGCGACGCGGCGCATTGGTGGCCATTGCGCCGGCTACGGGCGAGGTGTTGGCATTTGTTTCCATGCCCAATTTCAATCCGGCGTTATTTATCGATGGCATTGATTCGACCACCTGGGATGCGCTGAACAATTCTCCAGACAAACCCCTTCTCAATCGGCCGCTTCGTGGTACCTATCCTCCCGGTTCAACCTACAAGCCGTTTATGGCGATTGCGGCTCTCGAGTCAGGGATGCGCAAACCGGACGACACCATCAATGACCCTGGCTTTTTCATGTTCGGCAATCATAAATTTCGTGACAGCAAGCCTGAGGGCAACGGAATCGTCGACTTGAAGAAGTCGATCGTCGTGTCAAGTGATACCTACTACTACATCCTGGCCCGTGACATGGGCGTCGACATGATTCATCAGCATATCTCGCCGTGGGGCTTTGGACAAAAAACAGGGATTGATTTGATCGGCGAAACCAGTGGCATTCTGCCGTCGTCGAAATGGAAAGAAGAGCGATTTAAACAGCCCTGGCACCCGGGTGAAAACATGTCGATTGGTATCGGGCAGGGCTACAACTCGTTTTCAATGCTGCAGATGGCCACCGCCACAGCCGGGTTGGCCAACCGCGGCGTGATCATGAAGCCACGCTTGGTGCAGTCCATCGAGGACCCCAACACCGGCGAGGTCGTCAAAACCAAGCCGGAAGTTTTGCGCAAAGTCACCGTCGATGACAAATCGTTGGATCTGGTGATTGAGGCGATGGCCGAAGTCAACAAATCGGGCACCGGTGCCCGGGTCTTTGCTGGCGCGCCTTATTCGGTAGCCGGCAAAACGGGAACGGCACAGGTCGTAAGCATCGGTCAGAATGAAAAATACAACGCGGCGCGGATGGCGGAACGTCATCGGGACCACTCTCTCTATATGGCCTTCGCACCGGTTGAACATCCCGAGGTGGCAGTGGCACTGATTGTGGAAAATGGGGGTTTCGGTGCCGCCGCCGCTGCACCCATTGCCCGGATGGTGTTTGATCACGTGTTACTAAAAAAGAGCTCGGCCCATGCCAAGTGAAATCGTTCCCAAGGGAGTAAGGGGCATCTGGGTTCGGCTGCAGCCTGTTGTGGGGGTGTTTGACGGGCCGTTTATGAGCCTGTTTCTTGGGATTGCTGCTCTGTCGTGTCTGATTCTTTACAGTGCTGGCAACGACTTTGATGGCCGATTCGCAGGCCATCTTCGCAACCTTGGGATCGCGGTGCTGATCATGTGGGTCGTGGCCCATATTCCGGCCACGCAAATCCAGCGGGTGGCAGTGCCCCTGTTTATCTTAGGCGTTCTGCTGTTGGTGGCTGTCGCGGTGGCCGGCGATGTTTCCAAAGGAGCCCGGCGATGGCTCAACATCGGCATTACACGCATTCAGCCATCCGAACTCATGAAGATTGCCATGCCGATGATGTTGGCCTGGCTCGTTCATCGCTACGAGGGCCTGCGCACTCTGGGGCAGTGGGGTGTTGCCTTGACGATTTTGATTGTGCCAACGGCCCTGATTCTGGCCCAGCCGGATCTGGGCACCGCAATCTTGGTTTTTGCGGCCGGCATGTTTGTACTTTTTTTTGCGGGACTTTCCTGGCGTCTTGTTCTGATCACACTGGGCATTGTGTGCGTGGCTGTTTTAGGGCTGATCATCTTTGGAGACCC
>JBDLRC010000153.1:0-6348 GCA_039800265.1 Pseudomonadota bacterium | reverse complement strand
CATCACGGTCAAGGCCATCCAGGAGATTCCCATTGGGCACAAGGTTGCGCTGAAAGACATGTCGGTGGGCGATACGGTGTTTAAGTACGGTATCGATATCGGCAAGGTGGTTGCGCCGATCAAAGCCGGCGAACACGCCCACGTACACAACATCAAGACCAAACGTTGGTAAGCCAACCCACTGCGAAGGAACAAACATGTCTGTTGTAGATAAAAACACCACTTTCTGGGGTTATCGCCGCGATAACAAGCGCGTTGGCGTGCGTAATCACGTCATTATTCTTCCGCTCGACGATCTCTCCAATGCCGCCGCAGAGGCCGTTGCGACCGCGATCAAAGGCACGATGGCGATTCCTCACCCCTACGGACGTCTGCAGTTCGGTCCGGACCTTGATCTCCATTTCCAGACCCTGATTGGAACCGGCTGTAACCCCAACGTTGCCGCAGTGGTGGTGATCGGTATTGAAGATGGGTGGACTAAGCGCGTGGTCGATGGCATTGCCAAGACCGGCAAGCCCGTGGTCGGCTTCGGTATTGAAGGCCACGGTGATCACAACACCATCATGCGGGCCTCGAAAGCCGCTAAGGAATTTGTGCAGTACGCCACGTCATTGCACCGTGTCGAGTGCCCCATCGAAGAGCTTTGGGTATCCACCAAATGCGGCGAGTCGGACACGACATCGGGCTGCGGTGCGAACCCCACGGTCGGTAATGCATTCGACAAGCTGCATCCTCTTGGCAGCACGTTGGTGTTCGGCGAGACCTCCGAGCTGACCGGTGGTGAGTCCATTGTTGCGGCACGTTGCGCAAACGACAAGGTCCGTGAACGCTTCATGTTCATGTTCAATCGTTACCAAGACATGATCAACCGCTGGAAGACCACAGACCTCTCCGAATCCCAGCCGACCAAGGGCAATATCGCGGGTGGCCTGACCACGATTGAAGAAAAAGCGCTGGGTAACATTCAGAAAATCGGTAAGAAGTGCACCGTGGATGGCGTGCTGGATAAGGCAGAAATGCCCACCCACTCCGGCCTGTTCTTCATGGATTCATCCTCTGCTGCGGCTGAGATGGTGACCCTGTGTGCAGCCTCTGGCTTTGTGGTGCATTTCTTCCCCACCGGACAGGGTAACGTGATTGGGAACCCCATACTCCCCGTGATCAAGCTTTGCGCCAACCCGCGTACGGTTCGTCTGATGTCCGAGCATATTGATGTGGATTGCTCAGGGCTCTTGCAGCGCGAAATGACGCTGGATCAGACCGGCGACAAGCTTCTCGAGTGCATGCTGGCGACAGCCAACGGCCGCTGGACGGCTGCCGAGGCCCTGGGTCACCGTGAGTTTGTGCTCACCCGTATCCACGAGTCAGCGTAATTTTGGTGCCGTGTGTTAAAAAAGGGTCAGCGTGCTGACCCTTTTTTTTACCTCGTGTTTTGTGTTCCTGGGCTACCTGGTCTACGGACTGACAGGCTTTGGCGCATCCATCGTGGCTCTGCCGTTGATCGCTCAAGTCATCCCATTAAAGCTGGCGGTTGTACTGATGGTGGTGATGGACCTGATCGCGGGTTTTTTGTTTGGCCTTAAAAATCGCCGTGATGTGAGCTTTGCAGAGGTCCGGCAGTTGCTGCTGTGGGCCGTACTGGGCATGGTCCTTGGTGTCACACTTCTGGTGAAGGCCCCAGAGTCCTTGCTTCTGGTGATTCTTGGCGCGTTTGCGGTGTTTCAGAGCGGCCGCAATTTGTTGTCTCGACCGGTTGATTTCACTCCGATTGGATCGGGTTGGCGTCTGATTTACGGCACGCTAGGGGGTGTATTTTCTGCGCTCTACGGCACCGGCGGGCCCATCTATGTCATCTACATTGCCCGCCGTGTGGCGTCCGAAACGGTACGTCGCGCCACGGTGGCATTTCTCATTTTCATCCTAGGCTTTGGCCGGCTGGGACTCTTTGTGGTGGCTGGCCTTCTTTTTGACCCCCGGCTCTTGCCCTATCTGGCAGTCTGCCTTCCGGCATGCCTCTTGGCCGTCTACACCGGCAGCTGGCTTCGAAAGCGACTGCACGTGCGCCACCTGAATCAGTTGGTTTGGATCATTGTGGGCATCGCGGGCCTGTCATTGCTGATCCGACATCTGCCCGTGCTTGTCCAACAATAACTGCTATGCAGGCTGAGGTTCGTTAAGGATCGTCTCGCCAGGCTTCACGCGTGTAAAGGCCACCGGCGTCCAGCCGAGTTCAAGCTTTCCGTTTGACTGTGCCCGGATCGTTGTGAACGCAGACTGTTCGAGATGCCGCGTCTCGGGGAAGTCTTCCCTGAAATGGGCGCCTCGGGAGTCCTCGCGTGCCAGTGCGGCGACGGTCACCGCATGGCTCACATCAATCAGATTGCGAAGATTTAACCAATCGTGCCATGTCAGGTTGTAGGCGCGATTCGCTTCGGCCAAGCCGGTCTGCTGCAATTGCGCAGACAGTGAGGAGAGCTCGTGTTGGGCAGACGCCAGGTCGGCCTGCTGGCGAAGGATGCCGACTTTGTCCCACATGGTCGTGTAGAGACCTTCACGGATCTGTTCCAAGCCACGGCCATTCTTGCTAAATGGCAGGTTGTGTTCGGAGACGCTGCGTGCAATCGCATCGTGATCGGCCGGTGCAAACTCCTTTTGGCCAGCAACCCATCGGGCCATGGTCTCGCCCGCGATGCCGCCAAACACGGTGGAATTTGCGACACCATTTCCGCCAAGCCGATTGGCACCGTGGACGCCGCCCGTGTCTTCACCGGCAGCAAACAAGCCGGGTAGTTCAGTCGAGCAGTCCGGCTGAAACACTACGCCACCCATCATGTAGTGGGCAGTTGGAACCACCTCGACCAGACCACCGGCAAGGTCGAAACCACAGTCTGCGCAGCGTTCGACCATACCCTTAAATGCTTTGCGGACCTTGTCGGGGCCCAGGTGCGACATTTGGATGTACACGCCCCCGTTGGGTGAGGAGCGCTTCGCACGCATCTCGGAATAGATGGATCGCGAGACAATGTCACGCGTTGCGCGCTCTCCGCGCGGATCGTAGTTGTGCATGAAGCGCTCATGGTGTCCGTTGAGCAGGTAGCCTCCAGCACCGCGCAGACCCTCTTCAATCACGGTGCCGGTCATGCGTGTGCCGGCTCCGGCCAGTAGGCCCGTAGGGTGAAATTGCACCATCTCCATGTCGCGAAGTGGTAGCCCTGCACGCAATGCCATCGCCAGGCCATCACAGCTCTTGTCGCCTGATGGCGTGTGATATTTGTACATGGTGGGGCCGCCGCCGGTCGCCAGCAAGACGGCCTTGGCCTGGACAAATACATACTCGCCATCGCGCATGTTGATCATCAGCACGCCAGCCAGTTGCTGCCCATCGTTGGAGCGAATGAGTTCGACAGCGCGGTGTTCCTCAAGCCGCGCAATGCCGCGCGCCCAGACCTGTTCCGCGAGCCGGTTGATGATTTCGATGCCGGTCAGATCGCCTTTGTGAACGGTGCGATCAAAGGTCTGCCCAGCAAATGCTTTCTGGTGAATCGTGCCGTCGGGATTGCGGTCAAAAAAGCATCCCAGTTCGTTTTCAAGTTCGTGAATCCGTTCAACCGCCTTGGTGACCAACGTCCAGGCGAGCTCTTGATCGGCAAGCCACTTGCTGCCCTCGATGGTGTCCATAAAGTGGCGTTCCACCGAGTCGCCCTCGGCCAGGGCCACGTTGTAGCCACCCTGGACCATTCGTGTGCAGCCGCATTTGCCGAGCAGCCCTTTGACAGCAATGGTGATGGAGGCCTTGGGCGCATGTTGATGTGCATGCAGTGCGGCAAATAAGCCAGCGCCGCCCGAGCCCAGAATCAAGATGTCGGTACTGATCGTTTTCATACGGAGATGCCCAGCTGAGAGAGAACCTTGTTGCGTTGTGCCGCACTGTGGGTGCGCACGGCATCGTAGAGGCTGCCGCCATGGCTGTCCATACCGACCAGAAGCGGTCCAAAGTTTCGAATCTTGAAACGCCAGAGCGACTCTGGATTCAAATCATCAAGATCGACATCTTCGATTTGCTCGATCCAGGTGGTCTCCAGCGCTGCTGTGCCACCAATGATGGCCAGATAAGCCCCACCGAGTTCTTTGAATGCAGCCTGAGAGCCTTCGCGCATCCCACCTTTGCCCACGATGAATCGCACACCGTATTCCGACATGAGTGGGCGTGTGAAGCGTTCCATACGGTCCGACGTGGTGGTTCCGATGCAGACAGGGGCGTAGCCGGCCGGATACTCCGGGCTGGCCGGCACTTTTTTAACGTTCGGCGCGGTGTGAATCACAGCGTGTCCACGAAGATCAAACTTTGTTTTTCGGCCCCGATCGAACATGTGAATCTGGGTGGCATCCCGAATGCCAAACAGGGTCTGCTGCAATGTGACCGTATCGTTGACACGGAGCTGCCGCACCTGATCTTCGGTCACGGGCATAGTAAGGTCGTAGTGGGCCATGGACGTCTCTCTGGAATTAGTAGCCGTACTGGGTGCCGGAGGCTGTAATTTCAGCCGTGGCACGGCGTGCAGAATGGCATTGCATATTGACGGCGACAGGATTCATGGTGATGTGTGTCGCAGCCATCTCAACGTGCACTGCGAATGCTGTGCCATCGCCGCCAAGACCCTGCGGCCCGATGCCCAGTTGATTCACGGCCTGCGAAAGCTCCTCTTCGAGCTTCTGGCCTTCGGGGTCTGAGCAGCGTGTGCCCAACGCCCGTGTGGCCGCTTTTTTTGCCAGCGCCACGCATAAGTCTGAGGTGCCGCCCACGCCGACACCCACAATCGTGGGCGGGCAGGTCTTGCCGCCAGAGGCCAACACGGAATCAACCACAAAGGTTTTCACGGCGGCCAAGCCTTCGGCAGGGATAGCCATACGCAGGTAAGAGTTGTTTTCCGAGCCACTGCCTTTGGGCACCATCTCCAGCTTGACCATTCCGGGTGTATCGATGAAATCGATGTGGATCACTGGAACATTAAGCCCGCATGAGGTGTGCTCATTTTTCCGCGTGATCGGGTGGACTACCGATGAACGCAGTGGGTATTCACGTGTGGCCCGCTCGCAGCCTTTTCGAATCGCTGCTTTAAGCTGCATGCCGTCGCACTGCACGTCCCGCCCGATCCACATGTTGTAGATAGGAATACCGGTGTCTTGGCACAGCAAATTATCCGTCTCTTCGGCCACCGCTATGTTTTTGATCATGGTGGCCAGGATGCCCTTCGCCGTCGTGTTGGTTTCCTTTGTCGAGAGCGATTGAAAACCGGTTTTGATATCCGGTGGAAGGTCCTTAAGGGCCCGAATGTAGAGTTCTTTGGCCGCCTCTTCAACGGCACGTGGGTCAATTTGAAACATCAGTTCACCAAGCTGTAGAGAAATAAAAATCCCGTGGTGCCCGAGATCAGCACTGTGGCGGTGATCCAGCCCGAGCGCACGCCTCTCCACGGCCCAAATTCAATCAGAATCAATCGGATTCCGCCGACCAAGTGCAGCGTCAGCAGCACCACCAGGCCCCACTCGGCAAACTTCACCACCGGTGAATCGGTCCAGCGTAGAGCGCTCTCCAGTGCGGCCTCGCCACGAAGTGCCTGCGAAAGCACGAAAAAATGAAGGGGTAGGAAGAGCCCTAAGAGCAGCCCAGAGACGCGGTGCACGAGAAAGGCACCGTAGGCAAGTGTGCGGGAGTGGGAGCCGCGACGTGGGCTGCTGCCCATGTTGGATGCGGTGGATACAGGCGAGGTGTTCATGCGAAGCTCACTCCCCACACAGCAGCAAAGCCCATGATCACGATGACAAAGGAGAGTGCCCGCGACAGCGTTCGGGCAGCCTGAGAGGAGAAACGGCCCCACTCTTGCGCTATTTTCGCCACGCCCAACGGCACATGGATTGCGCAGGCCAACACAAAGAGCGCGTAAAACAACGCGAACGCCACGTTACCCTGGGTGCGGCCGAGAATTTCGGCCGCTGTTAAACCACCACGCATAGCGTAGATCATGATCGCGAGATGCACCACCACAAACACGGTCAGCACCATCGCACTGATACGTTGCCAGTACCATGCGCGCGCTTGAGCGATTGCCGTCTGGTCCATGCTCAGAGCTCCCCCTTGGCGGCCATGCGGCCGATTTTTTTCTTTAGTCCCGCAATTCCAGCTGTTGGCGAGATGCCTTTCGGGCAGCGCTCGGTGCAGAGAAAGTGGCTGTGGCAGGCATGGCATCCCGCATCACCCGCAATGGCCCGCAGCCGCTCCAGGTGCTGCGTGTCACGTACATCATTGGTCAGGGTCCAGGCCCGATTGAGCGCAGCAGGTCCAAGGTA
>JBDLRC010000152.1:0-7021 GCA_039800265.1 Pseudomonadota bacterium | reverse complement strand
TGGTGGAAGAGCAATCCAAATCTATCGTGCACGGCAATCGCGCGTTTATTGCGCCCCTGGCACTGACGGTGTTTTTGTGGGTCATTTTCATGAACGCCTTGGACTTGCTTCCGGTGGATCTGCCGCACTTTATTTTCGCGGTCACCGGCCTGGATAGCGTGATTCATTACCACCGTATTGTTCCCACCGCCGATTTGAACGGCAGTCTGGGCATGGCCCTCGGTGTGTTTGCCTTGATGATTTTTTACAACGTCAAGATCAAAGGCGTGGGCGGATTCGTGCACGAGCTTTTTTGCGCTCCGTTTGGGTCTCACCCTGCGCTTTGGCTCCCCAACCTGGGCCTGAACATTATTGAATTTGTTGCAAAAACAGTATCGCTAGGCATGCGACTCTTTGGAAACATGTATGCCGGTGAGTTGGTGTTTTGTTTGATCGCGCTTTTGGGCGGCACGGCAACGGCCTTTGGCTTTATCGGGCACGTTCTGGCCGGCTCCATTTGGGCGATCTTTCACATCCTGATCGTGTTACTGCAGGGCTTCATCTTCATGATGCTGACCCTGGTGTATATCGGCCAGGCTCATGAGGGGCACTGAACAAAAATCAGAGCCTGGTGTTTTTTTAGGAAGAAGTTGTTTTTTATTTATTCCCATTGAGGAGTTGTCATGACGAACGTTGCTTTTGTTGCTCTTGCTTGTGGTCTCATCATCGGTCTGGGTGCTATTGGTGCCTGTATCGGCATTGGAATCATGGGGGGCAAATTCATTGAGGCGTCCGCTCGCCAGCCCGAGCTGATGAATGCGCTGCAGACCAAGATGTTCCTGTTGGCGGGTCTGATTGACGCGGCCTTCCTGATCGGTGTTGGTATTGCGATGATGTTTGCATTTGCAAACCCCTTCGCAGGCTAAGGTTCGGATCCTCTGATCGAACGACGTTTTATGTTCCGGCGCTCGCAGACCTCGTGTCCTCGCTGTGCCGGTCGTTTGACCAACACATGAAAAGGGTTCCAACGTGAATCTGAATGCAACACTCATCGCCCAGCTGGTGGTGTTCTTTATCTTGGGCTGGTTCACCATGAAGTTTGTGTGGCCCCCAGTGATGAAGGCGCTCGATGACCGGGCTAAGAAAATTGCCGATGGCCTGGCCGCTGCCGACAAGGCAAAGGCCGATCTGGTCGCTGCCGAACGGCGTGTGCAAGATGAGCTCTCCAAGGCGAAAGATGTCGCCTCCGACGTGCGCGGTTCTGCTGAAAAGCAGGCGGCGGCACTGATCGAAGAGGCCCGTGCAGAGGCCGCAAGGCTGGTTGCTCAGGCCCGCGAGGCCGCCGAAGCCGAGGCCGGCGCTGCCATGCAGCGGGCTCGCGATTCGCTTCGCGAAGAGGTCGCTGCATTGGCTGTGAAAGGCGCGCAACAGATTTTGTCGCGCGAGGTGAACCCGCAAGTTCACGCAGACCTTCTGGCCAACCTCAAGAAAGAGCTCTGATCCATGGCCGAATTGCGCACGATTGCCCGACCCTATGCTGAGGCGGCCTTTGGTCTGGCCAAAGACGAAAATGCCTTTGCACCTTGGTCGGATGTGCTGGCGTCGATGGCCGCACTGGCCGCGGCCCCTGAGATGCAAAACCTGATCGGCAACCCTGCCCTTCCGGCTGCGCGGCTTGCAGACCTTATGGCGTCGTCGATCCCGTCGATTTCCAAAAGCCAGAAAGAGTTTTTGAACATTCTGGCGGAAAACGAGCGGCTTGCCGCCCTGTCGGACATCCACGCCATGTATGAACTGTTGCGCAACGAGGCGGAGAAAGTCTTGTCTGCGGAAGTGACGTCGGCATTCCCAATGAATGATGCCCAGGTGGCAGACGTCACCGCATTGCTTGAAAAGAAACACGGTAAGAAGGTCAAAGTGTCCGTCGTGGTTGATCCCGCCTTGATTGGTGGTGTGTCGATTGCCATTGGCGATGAAGTTACAGATGCGTCGGTGCGTGGAAAGCTTTCCCGCATGGCGTCTGCCCTGATGAACTAGGAGTTATTCGAATGCAACTCAATCCTTCCGAAATCAGCGAACTGCTGAAAACCAAAATCCAGGGACTGAACCTGTCCACGGATTCCCGCAATCAGGGAACGGTGGTCACCGTGACCGACGGTATTTGCCGAATCCATGGCCTCTCCAATGTGATGCAGGGCGAGATGCTCGAGTTCCCCAACAACACGGTGGGTCTGGCGCTTAACCTGGAGCGTGACTCGGTGGGCGCGGTGATTCTGGGCGAGTACGAAGACATTTCGGAAGGCGATGTCGTTAAAACCACGGGCCGTATTTTGGATGTGCCGGTGGGTAAAGAGCTGATTGGCCGTGTCGTGAATGCCCTGGGCCAGCCGATCGATGGCAAAGGCCCGATCAATGCCAAAGAGACCGACATTATTGAAAAAGTGGCGCCCGGCGTGATTTGGCGTAAGTCGGTGTCCCAGCCGGTTCAGACCGGCTTGAAGGCCATCGACTCCATGGTGCCGATTGGCCGCGGCCAGCGTGAGCTGATCATTGGTGACCGTCAGACCGGTAAAACAGCGGTGGCGGTCGACACCATCATCAATCAGAAGGGCCAAAACGTATTCTGCGTTTACGTTGCGATCGGTCAGAAGGCTTCGACCATTGCTAACGTGGTGCGCAAGCTTGAAGAGACCGGTGCCATGGCCTACACCATCGTGGTGGCTGCGTCGGCATCGGAATCCGCAGCCATGCAATATCTGGCCGCTTATTCCGGCTGCACCATGGGCGAGTATTTCCGCGATCGTGGTGAAGATGCCCTGATCATTTACGACGACTTGTCGAAGCAGGCCGTGGCCTATCGCCAGGTCTCGCTGCTGCTGCGTCGTCCTCCGGGCCGTGAGGCGTTCCCCGGCGATGTGTTTTATCTCCACTCGCGCCTGCTTGAGCGTGCTGCCCGTGTCAGTGAAGAGTGGGTTGAGAAATTCACCAACGGTGCAGTGAAAGGCAAGACCGGTTCGTTGACCGCGCTGCCGATTATCGAAACCCAAGCCGGTGACGTGTCGGCCTTCGTTCCGACCAACGTCATTTCGATTACTGACGGCCAGATCTTCTTGGAAACGGACCTTTTTAACGCCGGTATTCGTCCTGCGATTAACGCCGGTATTTCGGTGTCCCGAGTCGGTGGTGCGGCCCAGACCAAGATCATGAAGCGTAAAGACACCGGTGCCGGTGTGCGTCTGGCCCTCGCCCAGTACCGTGAATTGGCCGCGTTTGCCCAGTTCGCATCGGATCTTGATGAAGCCACCCGCAAGCAGCTCGAGCACGGACGTATCGTGACCGAGGTGATGAAGCAGCCCCAGTACCAGCCCATGGCTGTTTGGGAGATGGCCCTGACGCTCTTCGCCGTGAACAACGGCTTCATGGAGGGTGTGGACATGAAGCAGATGGCGAGCTTCGAGAAATCTTTGCGCGATTACATTCGTTCAAAGCATGCGGCTCTCGTTGAGCGGATTGAAAAAGCCAACGACATGTCGAAAGAAGACGAAGCCGAACTGCGCAGTGCCATCGAGCAGTTTAAGAAGACGGGTTCTTATTAAGCCAGGCGCCTGAACATCGATTAACGGCAGAAACGACAGACCCAGGAAAGCGACATGCCCGGCTCAAAGGAAATTCGCAACAAGATCAAAAGCGTGCAAAACACGCGCAAGATCACCAAGGCCATGGAAATGGTGGCCGCATCGAAAATGCGTAAGGCGCAGGAGCGCATGCGTTCCGGCCGGCCTTATGGTGAAAAGATTCGCGCGATCTGCGCCAACCTCAGCCATGCCCACCCCGAGTACCGCCACCCCTTTCTCGTGCCGCATGGCGAGTTAAAGCGTGTTGGCCTGGTGGTGGTGACCACGGACAAAGGCCTTTGCGGCGGCCTGAACACCAACCTGCTGCGCATGACGCTGATGAAAATGCGCGAGTGGTCCGAGCAAAAAATTGAGACCCAGGTGGTGGCCATTGGCAATAAAGGCCTTGGGTTTTTCTCGCGCGCCGGCGCCAAGGTGGTCTCCCATGTCACCCATCTTGGCGACACACCGCATCTTGAGCAGCTGATTGGTCCGCTGAAGATCCAGCTTGATGCCTTCACCAATGGCGATGTTGATGCCGTCTACCTCTGCTACAACACGTTCATCAACACCATGAAGCAAGAGCCTCAAATGCTGCAGCTCTTGCCTCTGACCGACGATCGTCTCGAGCGCACAGACCCGTCGCACGATTGGGATTATGTGTACGAGCCCGACGCCGCTACGGTGCTTGATGACCTTCTGTTGCGTTATGTTGAATCGGTGATTTATCAGGCGGTGGCCGAGAACATGTCGTGTGAACAGAGTGCCCGTATGGTGGCCATGAAGGCTGCCTCGGACAATGCGAAAAAAGTAATTGGGGAGTTACAGCTCACCTACAACAAGGCCCGTCAGGCCGGTATTACCAAAGAGCTGTCGGAGATTGTGGGTGGTGCCGCAGCCGTGTAAGGCGGCTGGCCGCACCACATCATGTTTGTGAAGCGTTGAACAGATTTATTTAAGGAACAGACTATGAGCACTGCACAAGGCAAAATCGTTCAGACCATCGGCGCGGTGGTGGATATCCAGTTTCCCGCCAATGCCATGCCCAAGGTGTATGACGCACTGATGCTTGACCCGGGTTCTGAGCATGCACTCGTCGAGAAGGGCCTGACCTTTGAGGTCCAGCAGCAGATCGGTGATGGCGTGGTCCGCACCATTGCAATGGGTTCTTCGGATGGCCTGCGCCGAGGCATGCTGGTCAACAACACTGGCAAGGGCATTTCGGTGCCGGTCGGAGAAGGCACCCTTGGCCGCATCATGGATGTATTGGGCCGCCCCATTGACGAGGCCGGTCCTGTGAAAACGGATGAATACCGTGAGATCCACCAGCCCGCTCCCAAGTTTGCGGATCTCTCGCCCTCGGTGGAGCTGCTTGAGACAGGTATTAAGGTGATCGACTTGATCTGCCCGTTTGCGAAGGGTGGAAAGATCGGTCTCTTTGGTGGTGCCGGTGTGGGCAAGACCGTGAACATGATGGAGCTGATCAATAACATCGCCAAGCAGCACTCAGGCCTCTCGGTATTTGCCGGCGTGGGTGAGCGCACCCGTGAGGGCAACGACTTCTATCACGAGATGAAAGAGTCCAACGTGTTGGACAAGGTGGGCATGGTGTTCGGTCAGATGAACGAGCCTCCTGGAAACCGCCTTCGAGTGGCTCTGACGGGCCTCACCATGGCCGAGCGTTTCCGTGACGATGGCCGCGATATTCTGTTCTTCGTCGATAACATTTACCGCTACACGCTTGCAGGAACCGAAGTGTCCGCGCTGCTGGGGCGTATGCCTTCTGCGGTGGGTTACCAGCCCACGTTGGCGGAAGAGATGGGCCGTCTGCAAGAGCGAATCGTGTCCACCAAGGTGGGTTCGATCACATCCATCCAGGCCGTCTACGTTCCTGCGGATGACTTGACCGATCCGTCACCTGCGACCACCTTTGCCCACTTGGACGCGACCGTGGTGTTGTCGCGAGACATTGCATCCCTGGGTATTTATCCTGCAGTGGATCCCTTGGACTCCACCTCACGCCAGGTTGATCCGAACGTTGTGGGCGATGAGCATTACACCGTGACCCGCCGGGTTCAGGCAACGCTCCAGCGTTATAAAGAGCTGCGCGACATTATTGCGATTCTGGGCATGGACGAGCTTTCGCCCGAAGATAAGCAGCTGGTGGCCCGCGCGCGTAAGATTCAGCGTTTCTTGTCGCAGCCCTTCCACGTGGCCGAGGTCTTTACGGGCTCACCCGGAAAGTACGTCACGCTCAAAGAGACGATCCGCGGCTTCAAGATGATTGTGGATGGCGAGTGCGATGCGCTGCCTGAGCAGGCTTTCTACATGGTGGGTGGCATTGATGAGGTGTTCGAGAAGGCCAAGACCCTGCAGTAATCGAGCGGGTCCAATCTTCCTTTAAGAACCTTTATCGCCAGGAAACACCATGTCAAAACAGTTCCAAGTCGACGTTGTCAGCGCCAAGGAGAATATCTTCTCTGGCGCAGCGACGTTTGTTGCATTGCCTGGAGAGTCCGGCGAGTTGGGTATTTTGCCGGGACACGTTCCCTTGATCACCCGAATCAAGCCTGGTTGTGTACGTATTCAAAACGGCGGTCCAGAGACTGAAGAGCTGGTCTTTGTTGCCGGCGGCATTCTTGAAGTCCAGCCTCGCGGTGTCACTGTGCTCGCCGACACCGCCATCCGTGGCAAGGATCTCGATGAGGCCAAGGCGCTTGAGGCCAAGCGCAAAGCCGAAGAGTCCCTCGCGAGCAAGGCAGCCGAAATGGATTACGCCAAGGCCCAGGCCGAGCTGATGGAAGCGATCGCCGAAATCCAAGCCATTCAACGGCTTCGTAAGAAGAAGTAATTTTTTGGGGTGTCAGGCATCGCCCTGACACCTCTTCGTCACCCCCGGGTGCGCCACTGCCCCACACCAGCCGAGCGACCGTCCCCATGCCCCAATCCTTTCAAAACGATCTTTTTCTGCGCGCATTAAAGCGCCAGCCGACGGAGCGCACGCCCGTCTGGCTGATGCGTCAGGCGGGGCGTTATCTGCCCGAGTACAACGCAACACGAAAGCAGGCAGGCGATTTTATGGGGCTATGCAAGAACCCCGAGCTGGCCTGCGAGGTGACTCTTCAGCCGATTGATCGGTTTGGTCTCGATGCTGCCATCCTGTTTTCTGACATTCTGACCATCCCTGATGCCATGGGTCTGGGCCTTCATTTTGTGCAGGGGGAGGGCCCCCGTTTTAAAAAACGAATCGAATCTGAGGCGGATATTGCTGCACTTGGTCGGCTCGATCCGACCACTGAACTGCGTTATGTTGCAGACGCTGTTTCCACCATCAAAAAATCGCTTCAGCAGCGGGTCCCGTTGATTGGGTTCTCAGGGAGTCCTTGGACCCTGGCCTGTTACATGATCAATGGCGGCTCAAGCGGCGA
>JBDLRC010000151.1:0-10983 GCA_039800265.1 Pseudomonadota bacterium | reverse complement strand
TTGACATGCTCACCGGCATGGGCGTTTCTGTGAACGCACTGCCTGGTGGCGAGATTGTTCCTGCGATGGACCGCGGCCTGCTCGACGGTGCTGAGTTCAATAACGCATCCTCGGACCGCCTGCTGGGCTTCCCCGACGTAGCAAAGATCTGCATGCTGCAGAGCTATCACCAGAACGCTGAGCAGTTTGAGATTCTGTTCAACGGCGCCAAGTACCGTGGTCTGCCCGCAAAGCTTCGTGCCATTCTTGATAACGCCGTCGAGGCTGCGTCTTCCGACATGTCGTGGAAGGCCGTGGATCGTTACTCCAAAGACTACGAAGGCATGGCAAAAGAGCAGGGCGTGAAGTTCTTCAAGACCCCGGATGCCGTTCTGCGTTCGCAGCTCCGCGTATTTGACGAAGTCGTGGCCAAGAAAGCCGCTGAGAATCCCTTGTTCAAGAAGATCATCGATTCGCAGCGTGCATTTGCAGCCCGTGCTGTGAAGTGGGATCTCGAGACCAACGTTCAGCGTCGTATGGCTTATGACCACTACTTCCGCAAGGCTGCTGCTCCTGCCAAGAAAGCGGCTCCGAAAAAAGGCTGATCTAAGCAAGTAAAATAAAGGCCCTGTATGGCCTGGCCATCGAAACGGCTGATAAAAAACCTTTTCAGCCGTTTTGAGGCTCAAAAAGCAGCTCTGCCAAACAGCGGGCTGCTTTTTTGTTTCTGACTTTCGAAACGGATGTCATCGTGCAAAAACTATTCCTGACCGTAGATAAAGTGTCCACCTGGATTGGCCATGCATTTTCTTGGCTGATTATTGGCCTGACTCTTTTGATTGGCTACGAGGTATTTTCGCGTTATGTGTTGAACGACCCTCACGCTTGGGCGTTTGATGCGCAAATGATGCTCTACGGCACGCTGTTCATGATGGCCGGTGCGTATACGCTCGCCAAAAACGGGCATGTCCGTGGCGACATTTTGTATGGGTTTTTGAAACCCCGCACGCAAGCAACCCTAGACCTGATTCTCTATGTTGTGTTTTTTATACCCGGCATTGCAGCCTTGATTTACGCCGGTTATTTTTTCGCAGGTGACTCTTGGCGCATTCTCGAGCACTCCTCGATTACGGCCGACGGACCGCCGATCTATCCGTTTAAGACGGTCATCCCGGTGGCGGGCGCCATCTTGCTGCTGCAAGGCGCAGTCGAAATTTTTCGATGCATCGTCTGCATTCAACAAGGCGAATGGCCCTCGCGTGAAGAAGACGTGGAAGAGGTAGATGTGGAAGAGTTGAAGGCCATGATCTCTCACGAGGGAGAGAAGAATGCGTAAAGAACTTCTCTTTGGTTTTTCCATCATGGCTCTTGTCGTGGTGGGCACGCTGGCGCTGATGCCTTGGGGCAATCTCGAATCGGGCCATGTGGGCCTGCTGATGCTGGCCTTGGTGGTGGTCACCATCATGTTGGGATTCCCTACGGCCTTTACCCTGATGGGCATGGGCGTGCTGTTTACGTTTTTCGCTTACTACTTCCGCGATCCGAATGCGGCATTGACCAACACGCTTACGCTGATGGTGCAGCGGACATGGGGCGTGATGAACAACGATGTGCTTATCGCCATTCCGTTGTTTGTGTTTATGGGGTATCTCGTCGAGCGGGCCAACCTGATTGAAAAACTATTCAAGTCACTCCATCTGGCGCTGGTCCGTGTCCCCGGCTCGTTGGCGGTGGCGACCATCTTTACGTGCGCCGTCTTCGCGACGGCTACCGGCATCGTGGGCGCTGTAGTCACGTTGATGGGTTTATTGGCTTTGCCGCAGATGATGAAGAGCGGCTACGACGTTCGGGTATCGGCCGGTGCGATCACTGCAGGTGGCACCCTGGGCATTTTGATTCCGCCCTCGGTCATGCTGATTGTGTACGGTGCAACCGCCGGGGTGTCGGTGGTACAGCTTTACGCGGGCGCATTTTTTCCTGGTCTCATGCTGGCACTTTTGTACGTGGGCTATGTGATTCTGATGGCCAAGCTAAAGCCCGAGTCCATGCCGCCTTTGCCAGAAGACGAGCGACGCGTGGATCTTCCCGCAGCTTATGAACGCATCAAGGGTGCCTTCAGTGATCGTGTGCTGCCCTCTCTGCTTCGCGGACTGGTCGGAGCGAGCAACGCCGGGGTGAGTGCAGGCCAGATTCTGCGAACACTCTTCGTTTCGTTGCTGCCTGCGATTTTCTTTGCAGCCTTTATGGGGTTTCTTTACACCGTAGTGACAGCCCCGCCGAAAGTGGATGTCACGGCAGGCCTGGAGGTTATGGGCTTTGATTCGGAATACACCGAGGAGGCAGCTGAGGAAGACGCTGAAGAAGAATTACAAGAAATTGGCGCTGAGCCCGCACCAGCCTCGGCAGCTGCCGAGGCGCCAGCACCTGCTGAGGCACCTCAAGCGGCCAGTGCCGCTGTGGAGGCACCGCCTGCAGAGCGCGTGCCTGCACCAGCCTGGTTCTGGTGGATGTTGGGTATTGGCAGCTTTGTATTGCTCGGTTTTTATATCTTGTTCACCTGGGTTCGTCTTGAGATTTTCAAGATGCTGCTGGGATCTTTCTTTCCCTTGGCAGTGCTCATTTTGTTTGTCCTGGGCTCGATTGTGTTTGGCCTTGCCACGCCGACTGAGGCCGCTGCCGTAGGGGCGATCGGCGGAGCTGTGCTGGCGGCCGCCTACCGCCGACTCAATTACACCGTGGTCAAAGAGTCGGTGTTTCTCACGGCCAAGACCAGCGCCATGGTCTGTTGGCTGTTTGTGGGATCGTCGATTTTTTCAGCTGCGTTCGCACTGCTCGGCGGCCAAGAGTTGGTCGAGAAATGGGTGATGGGTCTGGGCCTCACACCGGTTCAATTCTTGATTCTGTCGCAGGTGATTATTTTCTTGCTGGGTTGGCCGTTGGAGTGGACCGAGATCATCGTGATTTTTATGCCGATTTTTATTCCCTTGTTGGATAACTTTGGCATCGATCCATTGTTCTTTGGTTTGCTGGTGGCGCTGAACTTGCAGACGGCGTTTCTATCACCACCGGTCGCCATGTCGGCGTTTTATCTGAAAGGTGTGGCACCTCCCCAAGTGACGCTGAACCAGATCTTTGCCGGAATGCTGCCATTTATGGGCATTCAGCTGATCGCGGTGGTGTTGCTGTACATGTTCCCGGCGATTGGAATGTGGTTGCCCGAAGTGCTGTACCGGCAGTAATGCCGGCCGCAGCACCACCGGTGCAGACGGTGTATTGTTAGGGGCTGGAAAATCCAGCCCTTTTTCATTGAAACCGTGGATGACATCAGAGATACCCGAGTGGAGAGCAATCTGCCTTTTTTGGCAGTGGTGCGAATCCTTGGCATTGTGGTCGCGTTGTTTTCGCTCACCATGCTGCTGCCCCTGGGCTTTGCATTTTTCAGCAACGATCCGGCCTTATTCGCTTACGACGAATCCATTCTGATTACCGCGGTGAGCGGCATTGTCATCACGGGCCTTACCTGGTGGCATCGACGTGAGCTGTATTCCCGCGATGGATTTTTGCTGGTGGCGCTCGTCTGGCTGGTGCTTCCAGTCTTCGCGGCCATTCCGTTTTACCGATATTTTCCCGACATGACCTTCACCCAGGCCTATTTCGAGGCCGTGTCAGGTTTAACCACGACCGGGGCCACGGTGTTGACGGGATTGGATCAGATGCCGCCCTCCATCTTGGTTTGGCGATCGTTCTTACAGTGGCTCGGTGGCATGGGCATTCTGATTTTGGCTCTGGCTATTTTGCCGTTGCTGGGCGTGGGCGGAATGCAGATCTATCGGGCAGAAATGCCGGGGCCGATCAAAGACAGCAAACTTACTCCGCGCATCGCAGAGACCGCGAAGCTTTTGTATGGCGTTTATTTGTACTTCTCCATTGCCTGTTTTTTTGCCTATTGGTGGGCAGGCATGACACCCTTTGATGCCTTTATTCACACGGGCTCTACGATGTCTCTGGGTGGTTTGTCATCGCACGACGCCAGCTTCGGATATTTTGATAATCCAATGGTGGAGCTGGTTGCGGTCTGGTTCATGTTACTGGCCGGTGTGAACTTTATCTGCCATGCGGTGGCGTTACAGCGGTTGTCGCTTTCGCCTTATGTGCACGATGTCCAGGCCCGGTGGTTCTGGTTTGTGGCGCTCGGGGGCAGTCTAGTGGTGGGCGTATTTCTATTTGTGAACAACACCTACCCCACGCTGTGGGAATCGTTACGCCATGCCTTGTTCAATACTGTTTCAGTGGCGACCGGCACAGGTTATTCGTCGCAAGACTACGGAGCCTGGCCCCCGTTTACGGCCTGGTTCATGATCTTTCTGAGTGCCTTTGCCGCAAGTTCAGGATCGACCGGTTCGGGTGTCAAAATGATTCGGCTTTTGGTGCTGCTTAAGCAGGCCCAAAGGGAGTTGATGCAGATTATTCATCCGAGGGTGATCAACCCCCTGCAGATGGGAGGCTCCCCGGTCAGCAACAAGGTAGTGTTCGCGGTGTTGGCGTATATGCTTTTCTATGGCGCAACCGTTATGACAGCGTCATTTTTACTGCTGATCAGCGGGATGGATCCCATCACCGCCGTCAGTGCCGCGCTGGCGTGTGTTAACAATTTGGGCCCAGGGCTTGGCGAGGTCGGGCCAGCGACGACGTATATCGATCTAACGTCATTTCAGCTCTGGGTCTGCGCCTTCACCATGTTGCTGGGCCGATTGGAGTTATTGACCCTTTTGGTAGTGCTTGTCCCGGCATTCTGGAAAGATTAGACGGGCCGGACTGGGCGCGGTGTGGTGAGTGGATCCCGCGCAAGCGATAGCGCAATAAATGTAAGCGCCACCCACAGCGCAGTAGCTGCGAAGCCCCACTGAAACGCCGATGCATCGTAGCGCCGTACGTTATCCACCAAGAGACCATTCCAACGCCAATCCAGAATCGCACCAAACAAAGGCTGCAGGCCGATGGCGCCGAGGGTGACCGATAGGTTCACGCATGCGGTGATGGTCGCAGTTTTCTGACCGCCGACCAGATCTTTTCCGTACGCAAATGAAATCACCATAGAGCCGGCCGCGATACCGATCAGCCAGAGCACGAGATTGGTCAGCCACAATGACGTTAGGGTGATGCCGCTGGCCAGCAGACCAAACCCTAGAAATACCAGGCCCGTTCCCACCAGCAGGGGCATTTTTCGTTGTCGAATTCGATCCGACCAGGGGCCAAAGATAAGGCTGCCAATGGCAAAGCCCACCATCATGAATGAGGTGAATCCGGTGGCGGTCCGGGCAGGGATGTCGAACACCGTGGTCAAAAACGGCACACCCCATAACCCCGCCATCATGACCATACTGCCTGTTACGGCAGTCTGCCCTAAACATAGAAATAACAAGTCCCGCATCGGCAAGGCAGCCAACGACTCGCGAATGGATATTTTTGCTAATGCATCTTCAGTCTGTGGGGCGGGAGACCAGCTTCGATAACCCCGCTCTTCCGGATCATCACGCAGCACGAGCATAAACATCAGCATCAGCAGGAGTGCAAAGCCGGCACTCGAGGCCACCACAATCCTCCAGCCATATTCATCGGATAAAAGCCGTAATGGAAATCCAGCCAGCACGGCGCCGAGCGTTCCCACAGCTAGCGAGAGACCTGAGACAGAAGCAAATTTTTGAGGCGAAAACCAATGGGCTGCGAGTTTGAGCATGCCAATCCAGCCCACGGCGGCTGCACCACCAATAATGCCTCGGCCGATGGCTGCCGTTACAAACGAGTCGGCAAATGCAAACAACAATGTGCCCACAACCGCCGCTGCGCTTGCAGCAATAAAGAGTCGTCGGGGCCCAAATTTATCAGCCAGCAGCCCAGAGGGGAGCTGCATGAATGCGTAGCAATAAAAATACGTTGCCGATAACCAGCCCAAGGCCGTTGCCGTGGGTGCGAGCTCTTTTGAAAGCTCATGGGCCAATGCGGCGGGCGTAACCCTCTGAAAAAATCCGTAGAGGTAAAACGCTGCGGCCAGCCCCCACATCAACAGCGAGAGGGCCAGCGGCGGCGCAGCACTGCGCAGTGCGTCTTTGGCGGAGTTCAATAGGTGTAAAAGCCTCTGCCTGTTTTACGGCCGAGATAGCCCGCATCGACCATCTCTTTAAGCAATGGTGCCGCCCGGTACTTTGGATCTTCAAAGGCTTTGTAGAGCACATCCATCACGGCAAGCAGAACATCAAGGCCAATCAAGTCTGCCAAGGCCAGGGGTCCGATGGGGTGATTGCAGCCCAGCTTCATGCCGTCGTCGATCTCCGCAGCCGATGCCAGACCTTCTGCGTATACAAAAATGGCTTCATTGATCATGGGGCAGAGAATGCGATTGACCACAAATCCGGCACTGTTTTTAACGCCGATCGGGGTCTTGCCTACCGCCTTTGCCAAGTCGGTAACGGCCTGAACCGTCGTTTCTGATGTTTGCAGGCCGCGAATGATTTCGACCAGCGCCATCATGGGCACGGGATTAAAGAAATGCATGCCCACCATATTCGCAGGCCTCTGTGTGGCAGCCGCAAGCTTCGTGATGGAAAGCGAAGACGTATTGGTGGCAATGATGGTGTCGGGCCGAAGCACTGCCTCCACACCCTGCAGAATTTTTATTTTGACCGCCTCATTTTCAGTGGCTGCCTCAATCACGATGTCGGCGGCAGCCAGATCGGCCACCTTGGTGCTCGTACAGATATGGCCCAGCGCCTCTTTTTTGGCATCTTCTGTGATCGTTCCCTTCTTGATCTGTCGATCCAGAGAACCCGAAATGGTGGCCAGGCCTTTTTGCAGTGCGCCTTCTGCAATGTCTTGCATGATGACGTCAAAGCCTTTGGTGGCAAAGGCCTGGGCAATGCCGTTGCCCATCGTGCCGGCACCAATAATGCCGATTGTTTTTATGGTCATGGTGTGACTCCCTGAGTGCCGAAATGTGAACCGGCAAATTATCTCAGGAAGTAGCGATTTTTTATTTCAGCCGGAACCGATAAACGGCCAGGGTGGCCCGAAGATTCGCCAGCCGATGGACCTGTTGATTTTCATCAAGATAGGCCCGCTCCATAATCTGAAATCCACGGTCTACGAGGAATGATTCAAAATCATTCAGGGTCGCAAAGTGCTGATTCGGTGTGTTGTACCAGGCATACGGCAGCCGTTTGTTGACGGGCATGAATCCCCGCAGCAGCGAGGTGATGGTGGTCCAGTGCCCGAAATTAGGAATACTGACGATGCATTCGTGTCCGATAGTGCCAATCTCACGAAGCACCCGTTCGGTCTCACGGGTCGCCTGCAGGGCCTGGGCCAGCACCACGACATCAAAACGGCCTCGGCCAAACATCGATAGTCCTTGGTCAATATCCGCCTGAACGACAGGCACCCCTCGCTCGATACAGGCCAGAACGTTTTCGTCTGAAATCTCAACACCTACACCGCTGCAGGCCTGATGATGATGGAGCCAATGCAATAACGTGCCATCTCCACAGCCTAAATCCAACACGCGCGAGCGGGCTGGAATCCACTGCGCAATCTGGGCAAGATCGTTTCGAAGAATACGATCCGGGGGCGTCATGCCGCACACTCTTTGGCAATACGATCAAAATAAGCGGCCACCACGCGGTGATAGTGGGGGTCATCCATCAAAAACGCATCATGGCCATGGGGTGCGTTAATTTCTGCATACGTGACCTGTTTTTTCTGGGCCAACAGGGCTTCGACAATCTCTCGCGATCGCTCAGGCGGGAAGCGCCAGTCCGTCGTAAAAGATATCAGTAGGTTTTGTGCGGTGATATTGGCAAAGGCCTTGGTCAGATCGCCTCCGTAACGTTGTGCAGGATCGAAATAATCCAAGGCGCGCGTAATCAGTAGGTACGTATTGGCATCGAAGTACGTCGAAAACTTTTCGCCTTGATACCGAAGGTAGGATTCAATTTCAAACTCCACATCAAATCCGAAGCGATAGCTTTCAGATCCTCTTAGCTGGCGGCCGAATTTTTCCGCCATGTCATCGTCCGATAAATACGTGATGTGACCGATCATGCGTGCTACCGACAAGCCCAGTCGAGGCACGGTATTCTTTTCGTAGTAATGGCCACCGTGGAAGTCGGGATCATTCACGATAGCCCGCCGCGCCACCTCGTTAAACGCGATGTTTTGAGCCGAAAGCCTGGGTGTTGACGCCACGATCACGGCATGCCGAATGCGGTGTGGGTAGGCCATAGACCACTGCATGGCCTGCATCCCCCCGAGGCTTCCGCCCATCACGGCGGCGAACTGCTCAATGCCCAGACGGTCGGCCAGCCGGGCCTGGGCATGGACCCAGTCCTCCACGGTCACAACAGGAAATGCGGCACCGTACGGCTTACCCGTGGCTGGATTGAGACTCGCTGGCCCGGTCGACCCAAAGCAGGATCCTAGGTTGTTCACCCCGATCACAAAAAATCGGTCGGTATCGACCGGCTTACCGGGACCCACCATGTTGTCCCACCAGCCGATTTGTCCAGGGTCGTGGGCAGGGTATCCCGCCACATGATGGGAGGCATTGAGCGCATGGCAGATAAGTACTGCATTGGAACGATCTGCGTTTAAGGCGCCATAAGTCTCGTACACCAGGTTATAGGGAGCAAAGGACTGGCCGCTTGTCAGCGGCAGGGGCTCCGAAAAATGGGCCGTCTGTGGGCTTACCGGACCGACACTCGAGGGATTGCTGCGCTGGGGATTCAACGGAGACTTGGGCATGCCGCATTCTAGCTTTTGCCGTGCGCCTTCGTAACGGTTCGTCACAATTGGCCGCGCACTGGATGGGCTCTCGGCGTGAATGTCACGATTGTTTACGTTTTGACCTGCGCCTAGAGGAAATACTGATCCTAGCGTACGCCCTATGGCAGTCATAGGGTGGCGCGTGAATAAGGAGAATAGCGTTATGCCTCTGTTGACTCAGTTTCGAAAGCCCCCGCTGTCTGCGGCCGCGGCCAAGCGACCCCAGCCTCGTCACACCACCCCTGTTGTACCGATAGAGCCACCCACATCACTGCTGCCCAATGCCAGTCCCATCCGGCTTCGCAAACTGGAGGTCACCCAGGCCGAGCCGATCCATGCCATTACCCCGCGTCAGCGTCAGGTGTTGTATTGCTTGGCCGAAGGCAAGCCGACAAAGATTATCTGCGAGGAATTGCGTATGTCGCAGGGAACGGTAAAAGTCCACATCGGTGCAATTTTTCGGGCGATGCGGGTCCACAATCGAACGCAGGCTACGCTTGTGGCATTACGTGACGGCTGGATTCACCCCGAAATGTGGTCGCGCTCTTGATTCCATTTGGCCAGCAAGGCGGCAAGCTTTCCGGGGTCGCCTTGCTTCAGAATTCGAGCGGCTTGTTTTGAGCAGTCGCCGGCTTTGGCCCGAAGAATCTCCTGTTTGACCAGCAGAATCTGTGCAGGGTGCATGGAAAACTCCCGTAGGCCAAATCCGAGCAGCAGCTTTGTTAGCGAGGGGTCGCCCGCCATTTCACCGCAGACGGATACAGGCACACTGTTTTTTGTGCAGACCCGGATGACATCATGAATCAGCCGAAGCACTGCCGGATGCAGAGGGTTGTAAAGGTGAGCAACTTCCCCGTCTGCCCGATCAATGGCCAGTGTGTACTGAATCAGGTCATTGGTACCCAGAGAGGCAAAATCCATCACGGGAAGCAGGCCGTCGATGGCCAATGCAGCCGCTGGAACTTCGATCATGGCGCCGATGGGAATACTCTGATCAAAGGCCGAGCCACGGTCGCTTAATTGGGCCATGGCAGTAGTCATCATCCGGCGGGCAGCCACCATTTCCTGTGGCCCGCTCACCAGCGGCACCAGCAGTTTGATGGGCCCGTGGGCCGACGCCCGCAGAATCGCCCGCAGCTGGGTGGTAAACAGCTCCGGCTCGGCCAAGCACAATCGAATTGCTCGCAATGCCAAGGCAGGATTGGATGGCACCTCCCGATGGGCCGAAACACTGGGCACATCTTTATCGGCCCCAGAGTCCAAGGTTCGAATGGTGACGGGCCGGCCCTTCATGGCCAGTACGACACTACGATAGGCCTCGTACTGCTCGTCTTCGGACGGCGGGTCATTGCGGTTCATGTACAGAAATTCACTACGAAAGAGCCCCACGCCCTGACAGCCAATATCAATGGCGTTGGCAGCATCACTTGGCAGATCGAGATTGGCCAATAGACGCACGGCCTGCCCGTCCAGAGTTTCAGCTGCGACATGTTTGATGCGCGTGAGCCGGCTTTGGGCGACTGCCTGTTCGGCCTGGCGGACCTCATAGATGCTGCGGATAGGCGCATCAATGCTGCCGATCACCACGCCAGCTTGTGCATCGATGATGATCGGCTCGCCCTGCTTCACAATCCGATGCAGGCTCTGGAGCCCTACGACCGCCGGCAGACCAAGGCTTCGGGCCAAAATGGCGGTATGCGAGGTCGGGCTGCCGGTATCCGTCGCGAACCCAGCAAATGCATGCTCTTTTAAGAGCAGCATGTCCGCGGGCGCAATGTCATGGGCAACAAGAATCCAAGGCAGCTGGCTGTGCCCTTCGTTATGGTGGTGCTCAGACGGCAATGCGATGCGATGGCCACCATCGGGATGGCGCATTGCTTTAAGTATCCGCTCCACAATCTGACGAACATCTTCACGCCGCTCACGCAGGTAGGCGTCATCAATGTTGTCGAACTGTTCGGCCACCGTCTCGTATTGCTGCACCAAGGCCCATTCGGCATTGCAGTGCTCAGCCAAGATACGATCGCGGGTCGCTTCAATCAGCAGTGGGTCATGCAGAACGATTGCCTGCAAATCAAGAAATGCCCGAAGCTCGGCGGCAACTTCTTTCCCCAGGTCTTGGCGCATGCGTTCAAATTCTTCATCCACACTGCGGACTGCCGTGTAGAGTCGCTCGACCTCCTGATGGCT
>JBDLRC010000150.1:0-3750 GCA_039800265.1 Pseudomonadota bacterium | reverse complement strand
GGCCTGCAGCTCCATCCCTGTGGTCTGTCTCCAGCGGCCCACCAGCACACCGTCGGTCAGGCGCAGGCCATTCATCATGAACTCAAAGGCGAGCGCCTCTACCCCGACCTCGGCCTGGCTGGCCCCTTCGCCCCGCGCAATGCTGGCCATGTATTGCTCAGGGTGACGCAGGCGCGTCGTGCGCACAATGCGATCGGGCATCGAGATTTTGCCGTGGGCCCCGGCGCCAATCCCCACGTAATCGCCAAAGGTCCAGTAATTCAGATTGTGCCGACACGCGTGGCCGGGCTTGGCATAGGCGGAGATCTCATAGCGCGCAAACCCCCGGGCCGCCAGCCGCTCAATGACCACGGATTGCATATCGGCCAACTGATCATCATCAGGCAGGCCGCTCGGCGGCCGACGCGCAAACGCCGTATTGGGCTCCATCGTGAGCTGATAACACGAGACATGCGTCGTGCCCAAGGCCAACGCCGTGTCCAGATCACGGCCTAACGCATCCATATCCTGCCCGGGAAGGCCAAACATCAGATCGACATTCACACGATCGAACCGCTCCACCGCAGCGGCCACTGCAGCACGCGCCTGATCAGCATCGTGTATTCGGCCGAGCAGCTGCAGGTGATGTGCGTTAAACGACTGCGCCCCTATCGACACACGTGTCACGCCGGCATCACGAAACCCCTGAAACCGATCCACTTCAAACGTGCCGGGATTGGCTTCGAGTGTGATCTCTGCCATGGGTAACACCTTCACCCGTGCACGGACCCCCGACAGCAGCGTGTCGATGGCACGCGGCGTAAACAGGCTGGGCGTGCCCCCACCGATAAAGATGCTGCTGATCGGCCGTCCCCAGACCTGCGGCAGACTCATTTCAAGATCTGTCAGCAAAGCCGACACATACTCTGTCTCCGGCAACGCGTCGGCACGCTCGTGAGAATTAAAGTCGCAATACGGGCACTTGTGCACACACCACGGCAGGTGCACATACAAAGCCAACTCTGGAAGCTCTTTAAATGCGATCAACGATGGGCACTCACCGCCTGAATGAATGCGCGCAGCGCATGGCCACGATGGCTGAAGCGATGCTTTTCCTCCAGGGTCAACTCCGCTGCCATCTTTCCGAGCTCGGGCACAAAGAAGATGGGGTCATAGCCAAAGCCCCCCACCCCGCGAGCATCGCCAGTGATTCGGCCAGACCAGACCCCTTGCACTACGATGGGCGCAGGGTCATCTGCGTTGCGCACAAACGCAATCACGCAACGAAACTGCGCGGCCGATGGGGCGGTCACTTGCGACACCAGAAAACGCCAATTGGCCTCGTCGGTGTCAAGGGCATCGAGCTGCGCACGCTGAGCGTCTGCGCATAACGACCGCTGGTCTTGCCAATAACGCGCTGAGCGAACACCCGGCGCCCCGCCTAAAGCATCCACGCAGAGGCCGGAGTCATCAGCAATCGCCGCGCATCCACTGGCGCGGCTGGCATGCCGGGCTTTGGCCAGCGCATTCTCTTCGAACGTGGCAAAGGGCTCTTCTGCCGGCGCAATGCCGAGATCGCCTTGGTTGACCAATTCAATCGCATCACGCGCAAGCAGGTCAGACAAGCCGTTTAAAAACTCTCGTAACTTTCCAGCGTTGGACGACGCCAGCACCCAGCGAGTCACCGCTACTCCACCGTAACAATTAAGCGCTCAGGGTCCTGAATCAGGCACTGCTGAAACTCATGCAGCTGCTCTATGCCTTGGGCCGCCAGTGCCATCAGGTCATCCAGCTGCGCCCGAGAGAAGGGCTCGCCCTCTGCCGTGCCCTGCACCTCGACCAGCCCGCCGGAGTCGGTCATGACAATGTTCATGTCGGTGTCACAGCCCGAATCTTCAACGTAATCCAGATCCAATACCGGCAGGCCCTTCCACAGGCCCACCGAAATCGCAGCCACCGACTGCTGCAGCGGACTCGTCTTGAGAATCCCCTCACGCACCATTCCTGCAAATGCATCGGAGAGTGCAACACAGGCGCCCGTGATACTCGCGGTACGCGTACCGCCGTCGGCCTGCAGCACATCACAATCGATCGTCACCGTGCGCTCACCCAGCAACGGCAACTCCGTGACCGCGCGCAATGCGCGGCCAATGAGCCGTTGAATCTCCAGCGTGCGTCCGCTCTGTTTTCCCTTGGCGGCCTCACGATCACTTCGTGTGTGGGTCGAGCGCGGCAGCATGCCGTATTCGGCCGTGACCCATCCACTGCCACGCCCCTTCATAAATCCGGGCACACGCTCTTCCACCGACGCAGTGCACAGCACCTTGGTGTCGCCAAAGCACACCAGTACCGACCCCTCGGCGTGCTTCGTGAATCGGCGCTGCAGGGTGACAGGGCGTAGCTGGGTGGGTGCCCGACCGCTGGGCCGCACAAGACCGGACGTTGCACCTGCGGGAGTCTGATTCATTGGATTTCCTTGAATGAGTTGGCCTTTACAATACCGCGAAGCCCCATCGTTGGGTGATTCGCTCACCACCTGAATTCTATGACTCCACACAGCATGACCGGGTATGGCAGCGCCCAGACCGACTGCCCCGCGGGCCGGCTTGGCCTCGAACTGAAAAGCGTCAACAGCCGCTTTTTTGAACTGTTGTGCCGGATGCCCGATGAATTTCGGTGGGCCGAAAGCGTGCTGCGCGACAAAATCCAGAGCCAGGTGCATCGGGGCAAGGTCGAGCTGAGGCTCAACCTCACCCGCACCGATGCCAGCCTCTCCAAGACACAGATCAATACCGCAGGATTGGCCTCCGCCTTACGGCTCGCACATGAGATTCGTGGCCATGCTCCCGATGTGCTGCCGTTCACAGTAAACGACCTTCTCAAACTGCCTGGTGTCGTGGTGGAATCACAGCTTGACCAAGACCAGTGGCTTGCACTGTTGGGCACCCTCTTGGATCAGGCACTGATGCAATTTAACGAGGCACGTCGTCAGGAGGGTCAGCGGCTGTGCCAGTCGATTGAAGAACGTATCGCCATGCTTTCGACGTTGGCCGACGATGCCGCCATCCGCGTTCCCGAAGCCGTGCGTGCCCAAGAAAAACGCATCGCCGAAAAACTGCGCGAGGCCCTAAGTGGTCTGCACGACACTGCGCCTGCGGCGTCCGGCGCGACAGCCACTGCCGCACCGATTGCACTTGATGCCCACCAACTCTCTGCCCTGGATGAACGCATTCGCCAGGAGGCGGCGCTCTTCGGCCTGCGGGTCGACGTTGCGGAGGAACTGGACCGATTGCGCATTCACCTGGGCGCGGTGCAAAAGGCGCTGCACCCATCATCACACCATCAGCAAAGCTCAGGTGCCGGCAAGCGGCTCGATTTTCTCAGCCAAGAGATGAACCGCGAGGCCAATACCTTGGGATCCAAATCCGGCACACCTGAACTAAGCAACATCGCCATCGAAATGAAGCTGCTGATCGAGCAGATTCGGGAACAGGCCCAAAACCTTGAGTGATCGGCCGTTGACAGCCGGACGGCTGCTGATGATTGCAGCCCCCTCTGGGGCCGGCAAGTCCAGCCTGGTCGCTGCCTTTTTAGAGCGCCAGCCGCAATGGGCATTGTCCATTTCGACCACGACCCGCCCTCCCCGACCGGGTGAGGTCCACGGGCAGCATTACTTTTTCACAAACCGCGAGGATTTTCAGGAACGCTGCACACGCGGAGACTTCCTGGAATGGGCCGAAGTCCATGGCAATTTTTATGGCACCTCACGCA
>JBDLRC010000149.1:0-4868 GCA_039800265.1 Pseudomonadota bacterium | reverse complement strand
ACTGCCTTACGCAGTGACGCGCCAAATCGGCGCTGTGCCCAATGCTACGTGCCTAAACTTTTGAATTTTAAGGGAATTTTCCTGTCCCTGCAAACCGGGATCAGCCGCCCCGCTTCATCATGTCGAAGAATTCGCCGTTGTTTTTGGTCTGGCGCATCTTGTCGAGCAGGAATTCCATGGCCTGCAGCTCGTCCATATCGTGGAGCAGCTTGCGCAGAATCCAGATCTTTTGCAGCACATCGGGCTTGATCAGCAGTTCCTCTCGTCGGGTGCCCGAGGGGTTGATGTTGATCGCCGGGTAGACCCGCTTTTCGGCCAGACGGCGGGCCAGGTGCACTTCCATGTTGCCGGTGCCCTTGAATTCTTCGTAGATCACCTCGTCCATGCGGCTGCCGGTATCGATCAGGGCCGTGGCGATGATGGTCAATGAGCCGCCTTCTTCGATGTTTCGTGCGGCACCGAAAAAGCGCTTCGGCCGGTGCAAGGCGTTGGCATCCACACCGCCGGTCAGTACCTTGCCGGATGTAGGCACCACGGTGTTGTAAGCGCGGGCCAGACGCGTGATCGAGTCCAACAAAATCACTACATCTTTTTTGTGTTCGACCAGACGTTTTGCTTTTTCGATCACCATCTCAGCGACCTGAACGTGGCGCGTGGCGGGTTCATCAAAGGTCGAGGCTACGACTTCGCCGCGCACACTGCGTTGCATCTCGGTCACTTCCTCGGGGCGCTCGTCGATCAGCAGAACAATCAGCGTGATTTCAGGGTAGTTGGTGGTGATGGCATGCGCAATGTGCTGCATCATCACGGTCTTACCGCTCTTGGGCGAGGCCACGAGCAGACCCCGCTGGCCTTTACCGATTGGCGCGATCATGTCGATCACGCGGCCGGTGATGTTTTCCTCACCCTTCATGTCACGCTCAAGCGTGATGGGCTCATCGGGAAAGAGCGGCGTTAAGTTTTCAAACAGAATCTTATTTTTTGAGGCCTCAGGCGGCTGGCCGTTGATCTTGTCGACCTTGACTAACGCGAAATACCGCTCGCCTTCTTTGGGGGTGCGCACCTCACCTTCCACGGAGTCGCCCGTGTGCAGGTTAAAGCGCCGGATCTGCGAGGGCGATAGGTAAATGTCGTCGGTGCTTGCCAGATACGACGATTCCGGCGAGCGCAGAAAGCCAAATCCATCGGGCAGCACTTCCAGCACACCGTCGCCGAAAATCTGTTCGCCCAGCTTCGCCTTCTTTTTAAGAATGGCAAACATGAGTTCTTGTTTGCGTAGTCGGCTGGCATTGTCGATTTCCAGGCTCATGGCCAGGTCAACCAGTTGTGTCACGTGAAGTGCTTTAAGTTCGGAGAGGTGCATAAACAGTCTTAGAAACGTACAGGGGAAGAAAAGAGGGAGGCTGCGCGAGGTTTGGGGTCACCAGGGGCGAGGCGCGCGATTTCGCCCCTGGGCTTAGTGCAAATGCTTTAAAGGTTGCTGTCGATCCAGGCCGTAAGCTGGGATTTGGCAGCTGCGCCGACCTTTTGAGATACCACAGCACCGTTTTTGAAGAGGATCAGCGTGGGGATGCCGCGGATGCCGTGCTTCGAGGGCACCATGGCATTTTCATCGACATTGAGCTTGGTCACCTTAAGGCGGCCCTGATACTCCGCACCGATCTCTTCCACGATGGGGCCAATCATTTTGCAGGGGCCACACCACTCGGCCCAGAAGTCCACCAACACGGGAAGGTCTGATTTCAGTACTTCGGCCTCAAACGAGGCGTCGCTTACGGCTAGAACAGATTGGCTCATAGGAATGTGAGGTAAAGGATTAACGGATAAAGGACACGAACGCGGCAGGACCGCACAACGAGTTGATCAGCTGGAATAACGAGGGTTTGTCTTGGATTTTTGTCGGGCAGGGGTGGAACGCGTTATCGCGATCACTGGCTGAGCCTGCCGGTTGCTTTAATAAGACTCAATAGGAAAAAGATAGCATAAATCCCGTGAAGCCCCAAGATTTTTCTGTCCCCATAGGTGAAAGCCTGGTGCAGGCGGTCGCCCATGCATTGGGCGCACTGCCTGCCGACGCCCAGCCAGTCCTTGTGGTGGATTCGCCTTTGGCGGCGGCAAGTCTGAGGCTGGCCCTTGCGCAGACGGGCTGGCCCGGGCGCGACATGGGGGCACCCCTCCCGTGGTGTGGAACGCTGGAAAACGCCTTTGACCATCGGGTGACGACCAGCGCACAGCGATCGGGCGCACCGGCCAAGGTGGTCTTGCCCCGATCACTGGTTGCAAGGCGAATGCAGCTTGCGCAGCAGCTGCTTGACTACAAGCCTCTTGCGCATTCACTGGGCGGGTCGGCCAAGGCGGCATTGGACCTTGCGGGCCAGTGGGTGGATCTGTTTGAAGGCTGGGAGTGGCTTGCCGCAGATGGCATTGCATTTGATCGCATCGTTGGCCAAGCCGAACACCTCCGTGATGACATTCGCACCTTGGCGATGTTGTGGAAACAGAATCAACACCCCTTGGATCGTGTGGCCTGGCTTGCGCAGTCCTCGCCATTGGCCAATGCCCAACGACAGGTCTGGTTTTGTATGGCACGCACGCCCAGTCCTCGCGAGCGGGCCATGGCCAAAGCACTCTGGGCAGTCAATGATGGGCAGCTTTACGTGTGGTCGTATGCAACGCTTTCTGCAGCAGAGCTGCCAAAAGTGGCGGTTGTGGCCGGCGGTTCACGCCAACTCATCGCCGCCACCACACTGGAAGAATCTGCATGGGCTGCTGCTCAGAGTGTGTTGACGTGGCGGGCCGAAGGCATTGATGACATTGGCGTGGTGGCCCTTGATCGCAAGATCGTGCGTCGGCTGCGCTCGCTCCTTGAGCGCGTGGGAGAGCCCTTAAGCGATCGCTCGGGCTGGGCGCTGGACACCACGGTGGCCGCAAGTGCGGTGGCAGGGCTTGCAGATGTTCTGGCCTGCCGATCCACCACACAATCCATTCTGGAGTGGGTGCACTCGCCGTTTGTGCGGCAAAGCCTTGAGGCGCGTTTTGGATTTGATGCTGCCGCACGTGAACGTCTGGATGACATGGTGCGCTCGTTTGGTCGTATTGCACCGGTGGATCTTGGCCAGTGGATCGCACAAGGCCTGTTGCCGTTTGATGCCCGCAGTTTTTTGCCGTTGATGACCAGCGCACGGCATTCCGTAGCTGAGTGGATGCGTCGGCTCATGGCCGCTCTCGAGGACTGCGGGCTCGATCAGGCCTTGGCCGATGATCACGCGGGTCAGGCCGTATTGGCCGCACTCCAGGCGCTTGCCGCTGATACGGTCTACGAATCGTCTGCTGAAGCATCGAAGATTTCATCGGCACTCTGGCAGTCGGTGCTTGCCGAACATCTGAATCGTGCGCGATTTGTCGAGCCTATACCCGGGGCGGCTATTCGTGTGGTGTCGCTCTCATCGCTGACGTGGCAGTTGCCCAAGGCGGTTGTGGTTGTGGGCGCTGATGCACTTAGGCTTCCCGAGCGTCCAGTGCCTCAGTTTTTTGAACCGCAACGATTTGCCGAGATGGGCCTATCTCTCGACCCTCAAGAGCTTGAAACGCAACGGTTTACTCAATTTGCGGCACTCTGGGCGGCACCTGTGCCGATGGCATTTCTGGCCTGCAGTGAAAAGCCCGACAGTGAAGTGGAGTTCTCCAATTGGATCGTGGCGCTGTGTGCGGATGAGCCTATTCGGGCTGCATCGTTGAATCCCACGCGGCCGCTTGCCTTGGATCGCCCTGGCGCCGATGCCCGTGCTCCCACGATCGAAGACCCGGTTGCTTGGCCGGTGTGGCCGCATGCCATGCCCGACCATCTCAGCGTGTCGAGCGCCCAGGTCTTGGTGGATTGCCCGTACCGCTTCGTGCTTGAGCGGGCCATGGGCCTTCATGCCGTCAATGATCTCACTGAGCAGGCGGATGCGTCGGATGTGGGGTCGTTGTTGCACCTTATAGTGAAAGAAGCACGCGCACCGTTTGAGTCACCCGATGCCTGCATGCGCTGGTGCGTCGAGCGTATGGATGCAGTGCTTGCGGATTCGAGCTTCACACGTGTGCGCTCTGGTGATGCGTTTGAGTTGCCGAAGCAGCTGCGTACACAACTGCGCTCCGAGGCCCTCGCGCTCTTGCCTGCGCTTGTCGACTGGCTGGTGACTCGGCCAGTGGCCAAAACAGAGCAGTCAGCGCAGCGCGTGCTGCCACAGTCTGGGGTGACGCTTAAGGGCCGCATCGATCGTTGGGAGGCGTCTGCTGCGCCCAACGGGGGCGATCGCTTGGTGGATTTCAAAACCACCGATGACAAGCTCTTGCGGCAACGGCTGGGGCCCAATGGCACCGATATTCAGCTCCCACTTTATGCCTGGCTGGTCTCAGAGGGCATGCCCCAATCCAAGATCGAACAGGCCATGTATGTCGCCCTTCGGCGCGAGCAGGTCGTTGAGGTTGCCTACCCCGATACCGAGTTTCCTGAACGTGTCCAGCAGAGTGTGGACCATGTCGACAGCGCCTTGCGTGCGATTGCCATGGGTGGTCAGGTTCAACCACTGGCCCTTGAGCACGACCCGAAGCTATGCGAATACTGCAGCGTACGAGGTGTCTGTCGCCGCGATGAGGTGCCGTATGGCCGCTGAGCAACCCTCCGTGCACGCCTTTGATCCTGCAGCCGCCCTGGACACCGCGCGCAGTGTGGTGGTCGAGGCCTGCGCGGGCAGCGGCAAGACCTGGCTTCTTTCTTCACGTGTGGCCCGCGCCTTGGTGGAGGGCGTGGCGCCGCGTTCGATTTTGGCCCTGACATTTACCGAGAAGGCGGCCGCCGAAATGCGCAACCGCGTCATTGGCCA
>JBDLRC010000148.1:0-4977 GCA_039800265.1 Pseudomonadota bacterium | reverse complement strand
CTCAAGGGCAGCAAATACAGAGAGTTGATCGACCAAAATACGGGCGGCGCGACGAACCGCATCTTCCGGATTGATCACGCCGTTGGTATGCACTTCGATAACGAGCCGATCCAGATCGGTACGCTGCTCGACACGGGCGCTCTCGACGGTGTAGCTGACGCGGCGAATTGGCGAGAACGATGCATCGAGCACGATGCGGCCAATTGCACGTGTGCTTTCATCAGACAACGCGCGCATGGTGCCCGGCACATAGCCACGGCCCTTTTCAACGCGCACCTGGAGCTCAAGCTTGGTGTTGTCGGACACATGGGCCAACACGTGATCAGGGTTGATCACCTTTACATCGTGCGGCAGATCAAAATCGGATGCCTTGACCACGCCGCCGCCTTGCTTGCGCAAAGAGATCAGCACGTCGTTGCGTCCCTCGAGGTCAAAGACAACGCCTTTTAGATTAAGCAGAAGGTCGACCACATCTTCCTGGACGCCCTCAATGGTGGAGTACTCGTGCACAACACCTGCGATCTGGACCTCGGTGGGTGCAAATCCCTCCATGGAGGAGAGCAGCACGCGACGCAAGGCGTTACCGAGAGTGTGACCAAAACCACGCTCGAACGGCTCCATGATGATCTTGGCTGAGTTGCTCCCGATGGGCTCGACTTCAATAATGCGTGGCTTAAGAAATGCTGTTTGCATAAATGTCCTTCGCGATGATTAGCGGGAATACAACTCGACGATCAAGCTCTCATTGATATCAGCAGAGAGATCTGATCGATCCGGGACCTGCTTGAACACGCCTTCCATTTTTTTGGTGTCGACCATGACCCATGAGGGGAAACCGTTTTGCTCGGCGAGCTGAACGGAAGCAATGACACGGGCCTGCGCCTTGGATTTTTCGGTCAACGAAATGACATCGTTGGGTTTAATGTGGGCCGACGGAACATTCACGTTCTTTCCGTTGACGAGAATCGCCTTGTGGCTGACCAGCTGCCGGGCTTCAGCACGTGTCGATCCAAACCCCATGCGGTACACCACGTTGTCGAGGCGGGACTCGAGCAACTGGAGCAGGCTCTCACCGGTATTGCCCTTGGCCTGGCTGGCATTGGCGAAATAACGGCGAAACTGGCGCTCCAGCATGCCGTAAATGCGCTTTACCTTTTGTTTTTCACGCAGCTGCTTGCCGTAGTCGGACAGGCGTGCACCCGAGGTGCGGCCGTGCTGACCAGGTTTGCTGTCTTGTTTGCACTTGGAGTCCAGCGAACGACGGGCGCTCTTGAGTCCAAGATCGGTGCCTTCTCGGCGAGATAATTTACAACGTGGTCCAGAGTAACGTGCCACTTCGATTCCTTTTCGAAAAACGCGATCCCCGCACTAGCGGAGCATCGCGAAGTGTTTGGCGAACACCAAACGGTGGTCTTTCAACAAATCCCGACAGGTTTTACCGCCGGGGGCCTGACGATCCCCGCGCTGAAGCGGGGAATCGAACATTAGATACGACGACGCTTTGGCGGGCGGCAGCCGTTGTGGGGCACCGGCGTGATGTCTGAAATCTGGGTGACCTTCATGCCCAGAGCATTCAACGCACGCACGGTCGATTCGCGGCCTGGGCCGGGGCCCGTGATCCGCACTTCCACGTTTTTGACACCGCACTCAAGCGCCACGCGCCCGGCCGCCTCAGCGGCTACCTGGGCAGCAAAGGGCGTGCTCTTACGGGAGCCTTTGAATCCAGCGCCACCACTGGAGGCCCACGACAATGCGTTGCCCTGACGGTCGGTGATGGTGATGATGGTGTTGTTAAACGACGCGTGAATATGGGCCACCGCGTCCGTCACATTCTTACGGACTTTTTTGCGGGTGCGCTGGGCGCCGGATGTTCCTGCTTTAGCCATGGATTACCTCTCGAATTATTTCTTCAGAGCAGCGGCCGCTTTTTTCGGGCCCTTGCGTGTACGAGCATTGGTGCGGGTGCGCTGACCGCGAACCGGCAGGCCACGGCGGTGCCGCAGGCCACGGTAGCAGCCCAAGTCCATGAGACGCTTGATGCTCATGGAAATCTCTCGACGGAGATCGCCTTCGGTCGTGAATTTGCCCACTTCGGCGCGAAGACGCTCGAGTTCGTCGTCGGTCAAATCTTTGACTTTTTTGTTGTACGCCACACCAGCGGCATCACAAATGTCGCGGGCGCGAGGGCGGCCAATGCCGTAGATGGCGGTCAAGCCAATCTCAGCATGCTGATGGTTCGGGATGTTGATACCGGCAATACGTGCCATTGTGGACTCCTGATTTCCCTATGAATAAATTAACCCTGGCGCTGCTTGTGACGCGGATCGGAACAGATCACGCGCACCACACCATGGCGACGAATGATTTTGCAATTGCGGCAAATACGCCGTACAGAGGCCAGAACTTTCATAATGTTTCCTTCGCTAAATCCTTCAAACGTTTTGTACTACTTGGCACGAAACACAATTCGTGCGCGGGTTAAGTCATACGGGGTCATCTCAACAGTGACCTTGTCACCCGGAAGAATGCGGATGTAATGCATGCGCATCCGGCCGGAGATGTGGCCTAGAACAATGTGGCCGTTTTCAAGCTTCACGCGAAAGGTTGCATTGGGAAGGTTCTCCACGACCTCACCCTGCATCTGAATTGCATCGTCTTTCGCCATTAGCGGGCAAATCCCCCTTTAAAGTTCGCTTTCTTCAGCAGGCTGTCGTATTGCTGACTCATCATGTAGGCCTGCACCTGGGCCATGAAGTCCATGGTGACCACCACAATGATCAGCAACGATGTGCCACCAAAATAAAACGGTACGTTCCACTTCAACACCAAAAACTCGGGCAGCAGGCAGACCAAGGTGATGTAAAGCGCGCCGACCAACGTCAGGCGCATCAAAATCTTGTCGATGAATTTCGCGGTCTGATCGCCAGGACGAATACCCGGGATCAACGCACCCGACTTCTTCAAGTTATCGGCAGTTTCTTTGCTGTTAAAGACCAGGGCTGTGTAAAAGAAACAGAAAAAGATGATCGCGGCAGCATAGAGCGCAATGTAGAGCGGCTGTCCGGGCGATAGCGATGCTGCAATATCGGAAAGCCAACGCATGCCGCCCTCGCCAGAGCTGAACCACGAACTCAGCGTTGCCGGAAAGAGAATGATGCTGGAGGCAAAAATCGGCGGGATCACGCCCGACATGTTGAGCTTGAGGGGCAGGTGCGAGGTCTGGCCCGCATACACCTTGTTGCCTACCTGGCGCTTGGCGTAATTGACAAGAATCTTGCGCTGCCCGCGCTCCACAAAACAGACAAATGCCGTCACCAGTACGACCAGCACCACGATCACGAGCAAGGCGATTGCGCTCATGGATCCGGTGCGTACGAGCTCAAACAAGCCGCCCAACGCGCTTGGAAGGCCCGCAGCAATACCCGCAAAAATAATGATCGAGATGCCGTTGCCCAGGCCGCGCTCCGTAATCTGCTCACCGAGCCACATCAGAAACATCGTGCCAGTCACCAAGGACACGACCGTAACGAAACGGAACATCAGGCCGGGATCGACCACCAGACCGGGCTGCGATTCCAAGGCCACGGAAATACCAATCGCCTGCACGATCGCCAAGCCCACAGTGGCATAACGGGTGTACTGGGTGATCTTGCGACGGCCAGCCTCACCTTCTTTTTTCAACGCCTCAAGATGCGGCGAAACCACCGTCATCAATTGCATGATGATCGAGGCGGAGATGTAGGGCATGATGCCCAAAGCAAATACAGTAAAGCGCGACAGCGCACCGCCGGAGAACATATTGAAGAGGCCCAAAATGCCACCGGCCTGCGACTTAAAGAGCGATGCGAGCTGCTCGGGATCAATGCCCGGCACCGGAATGTGCGCGCCGATACGGTAGACGACCAGCGCCAGGACAAGAAAAATCAACCGCTTACGCAAATCGGCGTAGCGGTCGGTTTTCATAGCCATGGGGTTTGCCATTCAGGTCTCGATCGTTGTCGCTGAAACGCGTTATGACTTTTTCGGAAGCTTTTTGACAACAGGCGCTTCTGGAACCGGGATCACCGTTCCGCCTGCGGCCTCAATGGCTGCCTTCGCGCCAGCGGTCACACCCAGTCCACGGACCGTCACTTTCCGGGAGAGCTCGCCGGACTTGATGACCTTGGCGGCACGCGTGAGCTCCGCAACGATGCCGGCCTGTTTGAGCGCCAACAAATCAATCTCATCGATGGGCAGACGCTGCAGATCCGACAGGCGGACCTCTTCGTTGAATTGAGCAAACGGTGCTGTAAAGCCACGCTTGGGCAGACGACGATGCAGAGGCATCTGGCCGCCTTCGAAGCCGACTTTGTGAAAGCCGCCCGAGCGGGATTTCTGGCCCTTGTGGCCACGGCCTGCAGTTTTGCCCAGGCCGGAGCCAATACCACGGCCCACGCGACGCTTGGCATGCTTTGCGCCCTCGGCGGGTGCAATGGAGTTCAGGCGCATTGAATCTTTTTTTGCATCTTCTGTCATGGCGTTCTCACTCCACCTTCACGAGGTAAGAGACTTTGTTAATCATTCCGCGCACGGCCGGCGTATCTTCCAGCACACGGCTTTGACGAATTTTCTTCAGGCCCAGGCCCAACACAGTGGCACGGTGGGACTCACGTGTGCCAATGGGGCTTTTCACCAGCGTTACTTTCAGGGTTTTCTTGTCCATCGCCAGTGCTCCGATCAGTTCAGGATCTGCTCCACCGACAGGCCACGCTTGTTGGCCACCTCGGCGGGTGTTTGCATGGCGCGCAAACCATTCAGCGTTGCACGAACCATGTTGTAGGGGTTGGTCGAACCGAGGCTCTTGGCCACGACATCGGTCACACCCAACACTTCGAAAACTGCTCGCATCGGGCCGCCCGCGATAATGCCGGTACCCTTTTGAGCTGGGTTGATCATGACGGTGGATGCGCCGTGTTTGCCCACCACACTGTGGTGCAC
>JBDLRC010000147.1:0-3240 GCA_039800265.1 Pseudomonadota bacterium | reverse complement strand
GCTCAAAGACGATGCGCACCGTGCGCGGCTGATATTGGCCCACGCGTATGGTTTTGATGAACGGATCTGTTGTCGTTAAGCGTGCGGTGAGATCACGCAAGGCAGGGTTAAGCACCGTGTCGTTCAGATCGACGACGAATCGCAACGGATGGTGCAGCAGTGCTGTGGTGTAACTTAGGCCCTCGGTGTCGTGTTCCAAGGTGACTCGGGTGTATGCCCTGGCGGGCCAGATGCGCACAGCCACCATGCGTGCCGCCTGCGCCTGGCCGCTCATTACGCTGAGCAACAGGCTGCTGCCAGCGGCAAGAAGAATTCGTCGACGGTCCTGCCGTGCGCGATTCATGGCCAACGGTCTGCCCACGTCCTGAGCAGCGGCTCGAGCCCTGGCCCATCGGTGCGATCAAAAAACGTCATGGTGATTTGGCGTGGGCCACTGGCCTCGGTGTCCAATGCCCAATCGATGGCGATATCGATATGCGGAAGCGGCAGGCCCTCTGCGCGCTCTGGCCATTCGATCAGTGTGACGGCGCGATCACTGATTACGTCTCGCAGTCCGGCGCTTTGCCAGGTGGTGGGTTCGGACTGCCGATAGAAATCAATGTGATGGAACGTGAGGCCGCCGTGTTCGTAGGACTCGACCACGCTAAAGCTGGGGCTTTTGATGCGGCCCGTGATGCCACATTGGCCCAGGAATGACCGCACCCATGTTGTTTTCCCTGCGCCGAGTCCGCCGCGCAGCCATACCCTCACGCCGTGTGTCTGCATACTCGGCTGGGACAGCCAGGCCATGACGAGCTCTGCCGTTGCCTTTGCAAGTTCAGCGCTTTGGTCAAGCGTGACCGCAGAAAAATGTCGGGTGAGCAGGGGTGGTTTGTTTTGGCTCATACTTTTGCGCATGGCGCAGTCTCAAGACGACCTCATTCTAATTGCCAAGTCCCTGGGCTTTACCCGTGTGGGCGTGGTGGCGATGGATGTGACGTCACGTGAATCCGAGGACCCCCGATGGAGCGACGTGATAGCCCAGTACCGTGCATGGCTTGCGTCTGGCTATGCAGGGGATATGGACTATCTCGATCGTCACGCGGGGCTGCGAGCGGCACCCGAGCAACTCTTCGATGGCGATGGCCGTTGTTTGTCGGCCATTGCGGTCACGATGGATTACTTGAGGGACCAAGACGGATCGGCAGATCCGCAGGACTGGCGAGACCGCCACTGGCAGGCGGTCTCGGATCCGGGCCGGGCCGTCGTGTCTCACTACGCGCATGGAAGGGACTATCACAAGGTCTTGCGCAGCCGTCTGGTCAAACTGGCCCGGTCGTGGGCGGGGGCATCGGGCTTTCGCTTTCGGGCCTGCGTGGATTCCGCACCGGTCTTGGAGGTTGAGATCGCACGTCGTGCCGGCCTGGGATGGCGTGGCAAGCACACGCTGCTGCTGAACCGTGAGCAGGGTTCGATGTTTTTTCTCGGCGTGGTGCTTACGGATATGCCGTTATCGTCCATGCCGTTCGAGTCTGCGCTGACGGAATCGCCCCAAGGCCACTGTGGTAGCTGTGTCCAGTGCCTTGATGTCTGCCCAACACGTGCATTCGTCGGCCCCTATCAGCTCGACGCCCGGCGATGCATCTCGTATCTGACCATCGAGCATTCGGGCAGTATTCCTATTGCACTGCGTCCCTTGATTGGAAATCGTGTGTACGGGTGCGACGACTGCCAGGCGGTGTGCCCATGGAATCAGTTTGCCCGTACCGCTTCGGTGAGCGATTTTGATGTGCGTCATGGTCTGCACCACCAACGTCTTGTGGCGTTGTTTTCGTGGACGGAACAAGAATTCAACGATCGCCATCGAGGCAGTGCGATTCTGCGTGTTGGGTATGTGCGTTGGCTGCGTAACCTTGCGGTGGCCATGGGCAATGCGTTTGCCTCACCGGCACTTGCGCCTGATGAGCGAGATGCCTTAGAGCAGGCATTGCGTGGGCGGCAAGATCATCCTTCGGAACTGGTCCGTGAGCACGTGCTTTGGGCGCTGTCTAAGGCAGGAGATGCAGTACCGCGTACCACAGGGTAATCGTGGCCATCGAGGCCAATGTCGAGATCGACACCAGGCCAGCTGTAAGCGGTCCATTGCCGCCCATCCGTGAGGCCAAAATGTAGGCGCTGCTTGCGGTGGGCATTGCGGCAAACAAAATCGCCATGTCCCGTTGCAGTCCGCTCACGCCCATGGCCAAACATAGCGCCCACGTGATCACGGGCAGCGCGAACAATTTAATGGTGGTCAGGGCTACCGCTTGAGCGCGCGTCGCTTTGGTGCGGATGCCCTCGAAATTCAGGCCCGCGCCCACGCACATCAATCCGATGGCGATGGCGGCAGAGCTCGCGCGATCCAGCACGCTGTAGATCAACTCGGGTGGGGTGAGCCCCAACAGGTTTGCTGCGATTCCGCCCAGGGTCGCCAGCAGCAGCGGGTTGCGGGCGAGTTCTTTGAACAGACGCACCGGATGCACCGTATTGGCCAGAAATGACACGGCAAAAATATTGGCCAGTGGAACACCAAAGCCAACAATCACGGCCATCAGGGCCAGGCCCTCACTGCCCGAAGCCCGTGTGGCCACAGCAAACGCGACATAGGTATTAAAGCGAAAAGCGCATTGGATACCGCTGGCCCAGTCGACTCGTTGGGTGCCGGGTATCCAGCGGGTGAGCACGGCCAAGCCGGTGGCCACCACCATCGCAAGCAGACAGACCTGCACCATCAATGCTGTTTGTGTCGAGGCAAAATCACTGCGCGTAATCGCAGCAATCAATAACGCAGGAAACAGCACAAAATAGACCAGCCGTTCCGCGCCATCCCAGAAACTTCGCCCCAGCCAGCCGGACCGCATCATCACATAGCCCGCCACAATCATGGCGAAGTCTGGGAAAAGAAGTGAAAATCCGTTCATGGCCGACATCAAAAGCGCACAGTCTACTCTTGCCCAGGTGCGGCCTGCCGATGCCGCAGAGATTGACCGCTTTTGCGATGCCATGTGGTTGGAGGAGGGGCTCTCTAAGAACACCTTGTCCTCGTACCGGCTGGATCTGAGTGGCCTCGCAGCCTGGCTCGCCACGACGTCATCCACTGCGTTGGCCAACGCCGAGCGTGCCCAGATCAGTGCCTATTTCTCCCATGTATTTCCTACGATTCGTGCCACGACTGCGAACCGAAAGCTCTCATCCATGCGTCGGTATTACGGCTGGCTCATG
>JBDLRC010000146.1:0-6243 GCA_039800265.1 Pseudomonadota bacterium | reverse complement strand
ACGAATGGCATGGCTACATCTGGCTGATCATGACATCACCAAAGCCCGAGCATGACACCTGGGTGGCACCGTCCATCAGTCGAGCAAAGTCATAGGTGACTTTTTTCGTGGTGATCGCCTTCTCCATCGAGGTGATGATCAGATCGGCAGCCTCGACCCAGCCCATATGGCGCAGCATCATCTCGGCCGAGAGAATCAGCGAACCCGGATTGACATAGTCCTTGCCCGCATATTTCGGCGCTGTGCCGTGGGTCGCCTCAAACATGGCCACGCTGTCCGACAGATTGGCGCCCGGTGCGATCCCAATACCGCCGACCTGGGCTGCCAAGGCATCCGAGATGTAGTCACCGTTGAGGTTAAGTGTGGCGATAACACTGTATTCCGCCGGGCGAAGCAGGATCTGTTGCAAGAAGGCGTCGGCGATGGCGTCTTTCACCACAATCTCTTTGCCGGTCTTGGGGTTTTTAAATGCGCACCATGGGCCGCCATCGATCGGCGTAGCACCGAATTCTTTTTGAGCGAGCTCATACGCCCAATCACGGAATCCACCCTCGGTGAATTTCATGATGTTGCCCTTGTGCACGATGGTGACCGACGGCTTATCGTTATCAATGGCGTACTGCATAGCCTTTCGCATCAGTCGCTCGGTACCCTCGCGCGACACAGGCTTGATGCCGATGCCCGAGGTGTTCGGAAAACGGATCTTTTTGACGCCAAACTCTTTGATCAGGATGTCGATCAGTTTCTTCGCCTGCTCGGAGCCCTCCTGGTATTCAATACCGGCGTAGATGTCCTCGGAGTTCTCACGAAAAATCACCATGTCGGTCTTTTCGGGCTCTTTGACCGGGCTGGGCACACCCTTGAAGTAACGGACCGGACGCAGGCAGACATAGAGGTCGAGCTGCTGGCGCAGGGCCACGTTAAGGGACCGTATCCCCCCGCCGACCGGCGTGGTCAGAGGGCCTTTGATGGAAACCACATAGTCTTTCAGGACTTCCAGGGTCTCGTCGGGCAGCCACACATCGGGCCCGTAGACCTTGGTGGACTTCTCGCCGCAATAAATCTCCATCCAGGAAATCTTCCGCTTGCCGCCGTAGGCCTTGGCCACGGCCGCATCAACCACCTTGATCATGACGGGGGTGATGTCCACCCCGGTGCCATCCCCTTCGATATAGGGCACGATGGGATTGTCTGGGACATTCAGGGAAAAGTCGGGTCGAACGGTGATTTTCTGCCCGGTCGTGGGCACATTGATTTTCTGGTACACGGCAAGCCTCCCTATTTTTTTGTGATTTTAACTGCTGCGGATCGGTCAACCCCAGACCACAGTAGTGCGTTTTAGGCTCAGGGTCCGGCATCCGGCTGGGCCCTTCCAGGGGTCCTTAGCCCTTGGATGTTTATTTTACTTATCGATAAGGATGTTTCATGAAAAAGCTGATCGCTGCTGTTATCGCCGGTACCGTTGCCTCGACCTCGCTGGTTGCTTTCGCCGCCGAGAAGAAAGACGACAAAAAAGCTGCTGCTCCTGCTAAAGCAGAAGCCAAGAAAGACGCTAAGAAAGACGCTAAGAAGTAATTCAGCGCCTACACGTTGGCTGCAGCCAACGTGGACCGAAAAGGCAGGGACATCCCTGCCTTTTTTTTAGCAGCCCCCAGCCTCCTCGCGCCACACTATGTTCTACGCCCTCGTCATCTTTATCTCTGCATTCCTGATTTTTCTGGTACAGCCCTTGATCGCCAAGCAGATCCTGCCTTGGTTCGGAGGCTCGGCCGCAGTATGGGGCACGTGCCTGGTGTTTTTTCAGTCGGCGCTGTTGGCCGGCTATGCCTATGCCGATGCAATCAATCGTTGGCTCAGCCTAAAACGGCAGGTGGCCCTGCATGCAGGCCTGCTTATCGTGGCCGCCCTGACCATGCCCATCATCGCGAGCGACACCTGGCGGCCATTGGGCTCGGAGGAGCCCATTACTCGAATCCTCGGGCTGCTGATCGCGACCATCGGATTACCTTATTTTCTTTTGGCCACCACGACACCGCTGGTCGGAGCCTGGTACTGGCGGCGTTATAACGCCTCGGCCCCCTACCGCCTATTCGCGCTTTCGAATTTCGCCTCGCTTCTGGCCCTGCTCGGCTTTCCCTTTTTGATCGAACCCTGGTTGGGCAATCGGGAAACTGCCTGGGCCTGGTCGGCCCTCTTCATCGTGTTTGCCGTGCTCTGCATCGGGCTGGGCCGCTCCACGATCGCCCACGCCCGCACCGAGGTGGCAACCTCCACCCCCGACGCCAACGACGAGGCGTCGCACGCACATGCCATCAGCGCTCGGCAGTGGCTGCTCTGGGTCGCCCTCTCGGCCATCGGCTCGGCCATGCTCCTCGGGGTGAGTAGCCATATCACCCAAAACATCTCCTCGGCACCCCTGCTGTGGGTTGTGCCACTGGCCCTCTACCTGATCACCTTCATCATCAGTTTCGACCACCCGCGCTGGTACGTGCGCTCGGCCTACCTTCCAATGGCCGCTGCACTGATCCCCTTGATGGCGTGGCTGTCCGACTCGTTGAATCTAAAACTGGTGACACCGCTTTACGCTTGCGGCCTCTTTGTGGTGTGCATGGTCTGCCACGGGGAGCTTGCACGGCTCAAACCACATCCCTCGAAACTCACGGCGTTTTATCTGTCACTGTCCGTCGGGGGTGCACTGGGCTCCTTGGCCATGGCCGTCGTGGCGCCTCTGATCTTGGATGGCTACTTTGAACTCTATGCCGCACTGTTGGCTGCCGCCTTCGCGGGGCTGTTTCTATCGATGGGCAAGACCCGCGCAATGCGTACGGTGGGCAGATCGTTAGCAGCCTTGGTCGTGGTGTGTGTCGGCAGCCTGTCGTGGATTGGTATTCGCGATTACACGTCAGGCGTTCGATTCATGGAGCGCGATTTCTACGGCGTTGTGCGCACCCGCGACAATCCCACCGGTGCAGATTTTCGAACCATGATCCATGGGGCCATTTCTCACGGTGGCCAGCTGCTCGCTGAAGACCTGCAGATGACAGCTTCGAGCTATTTTGGCCCGACCAGCGGCTACGGCCGCATGTTTGCGAGTCTTCCGCCCGGCCCCAAAACCGTGGGTGTGATTGGCCTCGGCGCGGGTGCGCTCGCGGTGTATGCCAAGCCCGAGGACCACTGGGTCTTCTACGAAATCTCTCCTGCCGTGGTGCGCGCTGCCAAACAGGAATTTACATTCCTGGAGAAGATGAAAGGCACGCATGAGATCGTGATTGGTGATGGCCGTTTGGCACTCGACCGAGAGAAGCCCCGTCAGTTTGATGTGCTCGCCATCGATGCATTCTCCGGTGATTCCATTCCATCGCACCTGATCACCAAGGAAGCGATGGATATTTATGTCAAGCACTTGAAACCGAATGGCGTGATCGTATTCCAGGCGACCAACCGGTTTGTGGATCTGATGCCTGTGGCCCGAAACCTTGCCGATGCCCATGGCTTACACGCCATCCTGGTCTCGGATTCGCCGCAGTACATGGACGGCCCGGAATACTGGCTGGCCATGACCGACCAAGTCATCATGACCCGCGATCGGACTTTGTTGGCGTCGCGGGCACTACAATCCGTGGCACAGGAAATTCCTAAGCGCCCCGGCTTCCCTATGTTCACCGACGACTACATCAATCTTCTTCGGCTTTTAAAACGTAACCCATGACAACGCCCCGGGCTCCTGCGATGAATGGCCTGATCAAGAGCATGCTGCGGCTCACAGCGCAACTGCTTGGCTCGTTAGCGCTCGTTGGGAGCGCCGCCATGGCGCAGAGCTCCCTGCCCACTGAATTACTGTCGGTGCGGTTTTTTCAGATCACCGCTGAAATCGCGGCCACGCCGGAATCCCGCACGCGCGGACTGATGCACCGGAAGTCACTGCCCCCCAATCACGGCATGCTGTTTGTATTCGATCGCGCCGAGAAACAGTGCTTTTGGATGAAAAACACACCTCTGCCGCTCACCATTGCCTTCATCGCAGACGGTGGACAGATCGTGAACTTCGCGGATATGCAGCCGTTCTCGGAAACGCCGCACTGCTCCTTACGGCCTGTGCGCTTTGCCCTTGAGATGGAGCAAGGATGGTTCGCCCGACGCGGCGTACTCGCCGGCGACGTCATGGAAGGCAGTGTGATCAGAGGCCCTAGGCCCTAACCCCACCGCCCGTGGTGCTTACGAGAAATTCTTCGACGCAAAGTCCCAGTTCACCAGACTCCAAAACGCGCCCATGTAGTCAGGACGGCGGTTACGGTAATCGATGTAGTAGGCATGCTCCCACAAGTCACATGTTAGAAGCGGCTTGTCACCTGTAGTCAATGGTGTCGCTGCGTTGCTGGTGTTCACAATGTCCAGACTGCCATCGACCTTTTTGACCAGCCATGTCCAGCTCGAACCGAAGTTACCGACCGCACTCTTGGTGAAAGCATCTTTGAACGCATCGAACGAGCCCCACTTGGCATCAATGGCTGAAGCCAATCCGCCTGAGGGCTTGCCACCACCATTTGGCGAGAGCGAACTCCAATAAAACGTGTGATTCCAAATCTGGGCGGCATTGTTGAACACGCCACCGCTGGATTTCTTCACGATGTCTTCCAGCGTTGCATGCTCAAACTCTGTGCCTTTGATCAGATTGTTCAGATTGGTGACATAGGTTTGATGGTGTTTCCCATAGTGGAACTCGAGCGTCTCTTTCGAAATATGAGGAGATAACGCATCCATGGCGTAGGGCAAAGCCGGCAGTTGATGTTCCATAACAATCCTTTTCGTTGAGGGATAAGCAAGGACAAAACGAGCGTGGATTTTAGCCCGCCGACTCCGGGGGCCGGCCCGATCGAACCCTTACGTTGAGCGTGCCTTTCGCCACATGGACCGTCAAGCCGTCATCGGGTTTTACCTGAGAAGCATCGACGACCAGCCGGTCCTGCGCATCGGTCACCATCGCGTAACCACGCTGCAAGATGGCGCGCGGATCCAGGGCATTGAGCTGGGCCGAAAGCGTGGCGTGTCGAGCCCGTTGATGCGTCAACAAGGTCTTCCATGCCGAGCGCAGGCCCCGCCCAAGGAGATCCAATCGGGCCTGACGTTCGCGGCACTGCTCCACGGGACTGCGCAAACGCCGAGACAGACGATCGAGTTGCTGCTGAGCCCGCTCCCAACGACGCAGCATCCACTGCTGCTGCCGCCGTTGCAGTTCCGACAGCCGCTGTGCATTCTCCTGTTCACGCTGCGCCACCACCTGCGCCGCGGCCGTCGGTGTCGCGGCCCGCACATCGGCGACCAAATCCGCAATCGTGACATCCGACTCGTGGCCCACCCCCACCACGACGCAGTGTCGGCAGGCAAGGATCTGCTGCGCCAGCCCCTCATCGTTAAACGCCCAGAGGTCCTCAAGGCTGCCACCTCCACGCACCAGCAGCAGCACATCGACCTCAGGATCGCGATCGGCCGCCTGCAGCTGACGACACAGTTGTGCCGGAGCCTCTTGGCCCTGCACCAACGACGGAAACAGACGAATGCGAAGCCGGGGGGCCAGACGGGACAACGTAACCACCACATCCCGCAACGCGGCCGCCCCCATGGACGTGACCAGCCCCACGGTCGTGATCGCCTCCGGTATGGGCCGCTTGCGCGCGGCATCCAAAAGCCCTGCCCGCTCCAACTTAGCCTTGCGGGCCAAAAACGCTTCATAGAGAGCGCCAAGGCCGCTCTTGGTCATGGACTCGACACGCAGTTGAAAATCACCCCGGGGCTCATACAGCGTTACGACGGCTGCGACCTCAACCTGATCCCCCTCGCTCGGCTGCCAATCAAGGGTCTGCACGCGGCCCCGAAACATGACCGCGCGAACGCTTGCGTCGGCATCGCGCAGCGCGAAATAAACATGGCCGCTGGCCGCCCGCGTAAATTGAGAAATCTCGCCCCGGACGCGCAACAGCGGGAAATGAAGCTCAAGGCTCTTGGCAACAGTACGGTTGAGTTCGCTGACGGTCAAAAAAGGCATGTTTTACCGGGTTCTTTTCGTGAAACAATCGTGAAACGCGCAAAAAATAAGGCTTTTCGGTCAGAGATGTCCACAGACAAGCCATTTCCAGGGGGTTTTAGCGATCTGCCTGTAAAAATCCCTTACAGGGCCTGAATTTAATATCTAACCCTATGATTTAAAACATTTTTTTATGTCCATGCCAGGAGTGCACCTCAAAC
>JBDLRC010000145.1:0-3683 GCA_039800265.1 Pseudomonadota bacterium | reverse complement strand
CATGGCCATGCGCAGACGTACGCCCCGTGGTGCGCTTGGCCGGCGTCCGAGTCGGGTCAGCGTCAGCAGTGCGTTGAGCAGCCGAGAGTCGAATGTCTTAGCGGCACCGTCGAGTGCCATTTGATCAAGCCCAAATCGCAAGACGGTGACGGAGATGGTGATAAGTCGAAACAGCGAGCGCATGGACGGTGATCAGAAGGCCTGATTTTTTTTCGGCTGAAAGACAAGAGTGTGCGCTGTTTGATCCGGGTTTTCAAAGTCAAACGCCTGGTCGCCGTCGGGGTTGGGCCGGTGATCGGGCGTTAAGGTTTTGAACGGGTAGAGGCGCTGGTCCAGCAGATGCGAGGGCACCACGTTGCTTAGGGCCTGAAACATCGACTCGATGCGTCCGGGATGCTGTTTTGACCAGTCGTGGAGCAGCCGCTTGATCTGCTGGCGCTGAAGATTTTCTTGTGAGCCGCACAAGTCGCAGGGAATGATGGGAAATCCTTGAATCTCGGCCCACTGCGCGAGGTCGTCCTCGTCGCAATAGGCCAGCGGACGAATGACCACATGACGCCCATCATCCGACACCAGCTTGGGAGGCATGGATTTTAGTTTTCCGCCGAAGAAAAAATTAAGAAAAAATGTCTGCAAGATATCGTCGCGGTGATGGCCAAGGGCAATTTTGGTGGCCCCGAGCTCGGAAGCAACGCGATACAGCACGCCACGTCGCAGCCGTGAGCACAGCGAGCACATGGTCTTTCCCTCGGGAATCACGCGTTTGACAATCGCATGGGTGTCTTGCTCTTCAATATGAAACGGCACACCGCGTGTGCGGAGGTACTCGGGTAGCACCTCTTTCGGAAAGCCGGGGTGGCCTTGATCCAGATTGACGGCCACAAGCTCAAAACGGATGGGCGCCCTCGCCTGCAGTCCGATCAATATGTCCAGCAGCCCATAGCTGTCTTTCCCGCCAGACATGCACACCATGATGCGGTCTCCCGCTTCAATCATGTTGAAGTCAATAATCGCCTGGCCGGTCAGCCGGTAGAGCCGCTTGGAGAGCTTGTTGGCCTCAAAGGCCTGTTTGTCGTGGCCGCCCATATCAGGTTGCCCAGCGAATGACTTCGATGCCAACGGTCTTGCAGTCGGGATAAACATCGGGCTTTTGTGTCACCACGCGCACAGCTTTAACGGCCGGCTGCTGCAGGCAAAACGCACAGATTTCGTCTATCAAGGTTTCTTGCAGATTAAAGTGTCGCGACTGAGCAATGCGAGAAACATTGAGCCGCAGCAGGTCGTAATCCAAGACATCGGCGACATCGTCGCGTGCCGATGTGCTTTGAGCAATCGGAAGGTAGAGGTCCACACTGACGAGAATGCGCTGGGGTGCCGTGCGCTCGAAATCATGAAACCCAATCGAGGCCTCAATGGCCAAATCGTCAAGAAAAATACGGCGGCAGTCGATGAGCCGCGGATCGGTAAGCATCATAGTCGGGTGGTCATCATGACATCGCGGGATTGGGCCAGCAGGTGTTGGCCGCCGTCGACAAGCAGCATCGTGCCGGTCACGGCCCGGGCCTGGGCTAACCAGACCACAGCATCGGCCACTTCACTGGCGCGACTGGAAGCACCCAGTGGCGTCATGGTGTGGGTCTGGTTGAATTCTTCAGGGGTTTGATCCGCTGACGGAAGCGTGATGCCCGGCGCAACACCCACCACGCGAAGCACGGGGGCGAGCGCCATCGCCGCAAGCCGCGTAGCCTCAAGCAAGGCTGATTTCGACAGCGTATACGAGAAAAAATCTGGATTGGGGTTGGCCAGTTTTTGATCAAGCAGATTGATCACTACACCGATGGGATCCTGTCCTGCCGTGTGCCGTGGCGTCAAGTGCGCGTGCAGTCGTTGCGTGAGCATGACCGGCGCAATCACATTGGACTGGTAATGGGCGTTAAGCAGAGGCACATCGACCTGCTCTGGTCGATCAAAGACAAACTCAGAGGCATTGTTCACGACCGCACACAACTGCGGCAGTGCGTTTACGGCCTGCGTAAACAAATGATCCACCTGATCCGGCTGACGCAAGTCACCGTGCACGCAACAGGCCTGCCGCCCCCGTTGACGGATCTCTTGACAGACCGCCTCTGCCGCACCATTAGCCTTACGGCTGTGAATCGCAATGTCCCAGCCATCTGCCGCCAAAGCAAGCGCGATATCACGGCCAAGCCGTTTGGAAGAGCCGGTCACCAGGGCTGCCCTGGATATCGAAGGCGGTGCGGAGATAGACATGGACCCTAGTTTAGCTTTGATACCCTGTGGCGATGGACGCACTCGCAGATCACCTCAGGCAACAGGTTCAAGCTCACGGCAACTGGATCGGGTTTGATGACTTCATGCAGTCCGCGCTTTACTGGCCGGGATTGGGCTACTACACCGGTGGTGGCCGTCCCTTTGAGTCCGATTACGTCACCGCCCCGATGCTCGGCCCCTGGCTAGGTCAGGCCGTATGGAAGATGAGCGCAGCCTTACGAACCGAATCGTTGTTCCGGATTCGCGAATTTGGCGGAGGCCGCGGCGACTTGGCTGCCAGTTTTATGGCCTGCGCACAGGAAGAGCCGGTGCCTCAGTTAAAGATGGAGATGGTGGAGCTTTCGGCTGACCTTGCTGAGCAACAGCGGCGGACCACCCAGGGCCTCGGGCCGATTGAGTGGCTGAGTCGGGTAGAGGAAGGGTTTACGGGGCTTGTGGTCGCCAACGAGGTGCTCGATGCCATGCCCGTGAAGCGGCTCGAGTGGCGAGGAGACGCTGATGTTGTGGAATGGGGCATTGGCCTTGAAGGTGATCAGTTTGTCTGGCGTGAGCGGCCGGCAGCTCCAGAGGTTATCCAGGCCGTACTTATTCGGGAGGCCGCCGCCCGCCGCCGCGATCTTCCGTGGGCCCCCGGCTATTGTCTGGAGTGGTGCCCCTGGACCGCTCCGTGGCTGGCAAGCCTTGCCAAGAGCATGGAGACTGGGGCGGTCGTTCTCATCGATTATGGGTACGCCGAACGTGAGCTGGATCACCCAGGCCGACCCCAAGGCACCCTGTGCGCCCATTACCGTCATCAGCGATTCGATGCGCCCGAGCAATGGATTGCACGTCTTGGCCAACAGGATTTGACCGCCCATGTGAACTTTTCCCAAATCGCTCGCGAGGCACAGCAGGCGGGATTTCAGGTAAGCGGTTTTGTCACTCAGGCACGATTCTTGATGAACATGGGCCTCTTGGACACAGTTCAGGCCTCGCTGCTCACGATCACCGATCCACTCAAACGGGCAAAAACGCTGCAGGGAATCAAGACCGTGCTGATGGAATCCGAGATGGGCGAGGTCTTTAAAGTCATGTTGCTCACCAAACATCTGCCGCCGGCCACGTGTGCGCGTCTTGAGTCTGCCGCATTTGAAGCCGGTGATCGGCGAGACAGTCTTATGCTTTAAACAGTGGGTGGGTACGAAATAGTGCAAACCGTGCTTCGCGCACGGCCACTGCCACCGCTCCACCGACGTTGGAGCGCCCATCGTGAAGGGCCTCTTCAGCGGCCTGGGCAGCTGCTTGGTTGGCCTGCTCGGTGGTGAGCCACGACCCAAGATCACGTAGTCTCTGGTGATGGGCCTCGGATAAGCGCCCTTCCAGCGCAAAGACGGTCAGCATCAGATCAAAGC
>JBDLRC010000144.1:0-6179 GCA_039800265.1 Pseudomonadota bacterium | reverse complement strand
CCCCGCACCGCGCTGATAGGTGGCCAGTGCATCGGCCAGGGGCAGATCCCCGGTTTCAAGGCGCAGCACCAGCGCCTCCAACTCGGCCATGGACTGCTCGAACGTAAGGGTTTCAACGGGTTCTTCGCTCATCGCTGGATTTTAATTGAAACGAATCAAGACCTTAGCTGAAACCCCGGGGTATACTCCCCCTTCCTTTTTTTGGGGGTCATCTCTTCTTTCGGAGGGTCTTCATGTCGGATGTCGGGAGTTTTTCTCGGCTGGCGCCCAGCGCAGCACAATTACCGGTTCAGGCCTACTTTGACGAATCCATCTTGCGTCAGGAAGTGGCCGCCTGTTTTCAACAAGGCCCCGGGTACGTCGGCCATGAGGCCATGGTGCCCGAGGTCGGCCACTACGCCACACTCGCCCACGAGGACCACGGCCGTAGTCTGGTGCGCAATGCCAACGGCATTGAGCTGCTCTCCAACATTTGCCGCCACCGTCAAGCAGTGATGCTCGAGGGCCGGGGCCAGACCGAGTCCATCGTCTGCCCACTGCACCGCTGGACGTACGGCCTCAATGGGGAGCTCATCGGCGCGCCCCATTTCGCCCAAGACCCCTGCCGACATCTCAAGTCGTTTCCGCTGACCCGATGGAACGGTCTGCTTTTCGAGGGCGCGCCCCAGCTTGTTCGTGAACTCGATCGCACACCGTTCATGGAGCAGCTCGATTTCTCAGGCTACGTGTTTCACAGCGCACAGTCCCACGTCTGCAATTACAACTGGAAGAGCTTTATTGAGGTCTACATGGATGACTACCATGTGGTGCCCTTCCATCCGGGACTCGGCCACTTTGTTGATTGCTCAAATCTGCAGTGGCATTACGGTGAACACTACTCGGTACAGTCCGTCGGCATTACAGATCTTCAACATCCCAGCACGCCCGTCTACAAACGCTGGCACGAACAGGTGCTGCGCATGCATCCCGAAGGGCTTCCACCGTATGGAGCCATCTGGATGACGATCTACCCCAACATCATGGTGGAGTGGTATCCCAAGGTATTGGTGGTGAGCACGCTGCACCCCACTGGGCCGCAGTCCACCACCAACTGGGTCGAGTTTTACTACCCCGAAGAGATCGCCCTGTTTGAGCCCGAATTTGTGCAGGCCCACCAGGCGGCCTACAACGAGACCGTGGCCGAAGATGATGAGATCGCCGAGCGCATGGATCGGGGCCGTAAGGCCTTACTGCTGCGCGGCGACAACGAGACCGGCCCCTATCAGTCGCCCATGGAAGACGGCATGCTGCACTTCCATGAGTATCTGCGTCGACAGGTGCGCTATTAATCCGATCATTTCGGTTCAGGAGTTGGTGGGGCTGCACGACGATGTGCTGATTGTCGATTGCCGGCACGACCTGATGCATCACGATGCCGGCGCGCAGGCCTATGCTGAGGGCCATCTTCCGGGCGCGGCGTTTTTGCGTGTTGAGGACGATCTAAGCGGCCCTAAATCCGGACGCAATGGACGTCATCCACTGCCCACGCCGCAGGCATTTGCCCAGACGCTTGCTGCGTTAGGCGCCAACGAAAATACGCTGATCATTGGCTACGATGCCTCTGCGGGCATGTTTGCCTCACGACTCTGGTGGCTCTGCCGGTGGATTGGTCATCTGAAATGCGGCGTGCTTGATGGCGGATTCCAGGCATGGTGTGCCGCAGACGGTCCATTGTCGCAAGATCCTTTCCAGACCAAACGCACCGGAAAAATCTCGGTGCGTCCATCGCTGGCTCCGCTGTGGACCCACGAGCACGTCAGCGCGTGGCTTAAAAGCGGAAGTGATCCTGAAATCGCATTGATGATCGATGCCCGAGCGCCCGAGCGTTTTCGCGGTGATGTAGAGCCCTTGGATCCCGTTGCAGGACACATTCCGGGATCCATCAACCGGGCCTTTGCACACAATCTCGGCCCCGATGGCCGCTTCAAGCCCGCATCCCAACTGCATCAAGAATTCTCCTCGCTGCTCAACGACCGCGACCCCATGTGCGTCGTGCACAGCTGTGGCTCTGGTGTTACGGCCTGTCACAACCTGTTGGCCATGGAAATCGCCGGGCTTCCGGGCAGCGCGCTGTATGCAGGGTCGTGGAGTGAGTGGTGTGCCGATCCGTCGCGGCCGGTCGCCAAGGGCGACTAAGAGACATCAGGCGGTCGCGTTGCGGCCCAAGACAAAGGCGCGTACATCGTTGGCAAAACCATCGAGCTCGGCCACGATCACGCGGTTACTACGGGTCAGGGCGTTGTAGGCCAATACCGCGGGAATCGCCACAAACAAACCAAATGCGGTCATGATCAGGGCCTCACCCACCGGGCCTGCCACCTGTTCAATCATGACCTGCCCGCTGCCAGAAATGCCCACCAAGGCCTGATAAATGCTCCAGACCGTGCCAAACAGCCCCACAAAAGGCGCCGTTGCCCCGATCGATGCGAGTGTGACCAAGCCGGATTCAAGACCAACGCGGGCTTGATGCAACGCTCCACGCAGCGCACGTGTCACACGATCTTCGCGCAATGACTGAGCATCCAGACTCTGGCCTGAGGCCTGCTGCTCTACCTCGACGGCTGCCTGCGCAATCAATGACAGTGCGGGCTGGGCCTCACGCTGCTTAAGCGTGGCCAGGCCTGCGGTCAAATCCTGTGCCGACCAGAACGCTGCGGCACTCTGGGCTATCTGTCGGCGCAGACGCTGCGCAACGCGGCCCTTCGCAATAATGAGCGTCCACGACACGATCGACATCACCAATAGCGTGATGGCCGTAAACCAGATCACGGCATCGGCATTGGAGAGCATGTGGGCCAGGCCCAAGGATTGACTGTTCATGGTCAAGAATTATGCACGGTTCAGTCGATCACGGCGCACATCATTCATGCGGCGGGAGCATCGGGACAGGCCGATGGATGAGCCTGCTGAAACGCGGGCAAATCATTGCAGCGGTCGGTGATCTCGCGGACCCGAGGCATGCTCTCTAAGCTCACACCCATGCGCACAGCATTGGCGACCTGGGGCACAAGAAAGCAATCGGCCAAACCCGGTGAATCGCCATGGCAAAACGCTCCGGTCTGTTCTTCGGCCAGGCGGCGTTCGCAAGCGGCCAACCCCGTATGAATCCAATGGGCATACCAGGTGTCTTTCTGCTCACGGCTCAACCCCAACGGACCCACCAGGTACTGCAAGACCCTTAAGTTGTTCAGAGGATGAATGTCGCACGCAATCATCTGCGCGAGCGCACGAACGCGGGCTCGGCCTGCGAGATCCTTAGGCAACAACGCGGGCTGGGGGTAGCGCTCGTCAAGGTACTCCAAAATCGCCATCGACTGCGTCACGCAGAGGCCTTTGTCTTCCAGTAGCGGCACCAGGCCCTCAGGGTTCAATGCTTGATACTCGGGCTGCTGTTGGGCCTTCGCCCTTAAATCCACCGACACGTAGTCGTACGCGAGATTCTTGAGGGCGAGCCCAATACGCACTCGATACGAGGCCGAGGACGGGTAGTAGCTGTGAAGTCGAAGCATAGGGGCCGCATCGGCATGTGGGGCGATCCGTCACGGCCGCTGCCGATGACGGCCTTCCGCCCACTGCGCCTTAAACGATTCGGATGGAAAAGCTTCCCACCTTCACGGCCTGCGCGGTGAGCACATCACCGGTCTTCACCGGGCCCACGCCCGCCGGCGTTCCGGTGTAAATCAGATCACCGGGCTGAAGTTCCCAGGCCTTAGAGATATGCGAAATGACCTCGCTGGTATTCCAGATCATGTCGGAGATATCACCCGTCTGGCGTACCTCACCATTGACCTGCAGCTGGATCAAGCCCGAGCGAATTTCACCCGTGGTCTCCATGGGGAGCAACGGACCCACCGGCGCGCCGTGATCAAAGCCTTTTCCAATGCACCAGGGCTTGGCCTCTTTTTTCATCTGGGCCTGCAAATCGCGGCGGGTCATGTCCAAACCAATGGCATAACCCCAGATGTGCTGCACGGCCTGCTCCGGGGCAATGTTTTTCCCGCCCTTGCCGATGGCCACCACCAGTTCGACCTCATGGTGAAGGTCACTGGTCAGTGTCGGGTAAGGCCAGTCGGCCGTCGCGCCATCGGCCACCTGAAACAAAGCATCGGCCGGTTTGAAAAAGAAAAACGGGGGCTCGCGTCCGCTCGATCCCATCTCTTTGGCGTGATCGGCATAGTTGCGTCCCACACAATACACACGGCGTACCGGGAAGCGTGCGGATGACCCGGCGATGGCGAGGGTGGGCTGCTGTACAACAGGCAATGCTTGCATGGTCAGTACTCCGAGGAATAGCCCACAGGCGCAGGCGGGGCAAAGTTTTCGAATTTTGTGTACTGGCCCAGGAACGTCAGACGCACCGTGCCGATCGGACCATTACGCTGCTTGGCGATGATGATCTCTGCCACACCCTTATCCGGCGTATCAGGGCGATAGACCTCATCACGGTAAATAAAAATAATCACGTCGGCATCTTGTTCGATGGCACCGGATTCACGCAGATCACTCATCACCGGGCGTTTGTCGGTGCGCTGCTCCACGGTGCGGTTTAACTGCGAGAGCGCCAGAACAGGACAACCCAACTCTTTGGCCAGGCTCTTTAATGAGCGTGTGATCTCGGAGATCTCGGTGGTGCGATTCTCACCGCTGCTTGATGCACTCATCAGCTGGAGGTAATCCACCACGATCAGGCCAAGGCCGCCGTACTGACGTGAAAGTCGGCGTGCACGCGACCGAAGCTCAAGTGGATTGAGCGCCGGCGTTTCATCGATGTACAGCCGGGCCTGCTTCATTTTGGCCATCGCCTGCGTGAGCCGCGTCCAGTCGTCCTCCGTGAGTCGCCCAGTGCGCACCTTCTGCGCATCCAGCCGCCCCACCGAGCACAACACCCGCATGGCCAGCTGCTCCGCGCCCATCTCCATACTGAAGACCGCGACCGGGGCCTGCTCCACGATGGCCACATGCTCGGCGATGTTCAATGCCAACGAGGTCTTGCCCATGCTGGGGCGGCCAGCCACGATCAACAAATCGCCGGGCTGCATGCCCGCCGTTTTTTCATCCAGGTCGTGATAGCCCGAAGGCACACCGGTCACATCGGACGCGTTCGGGCTCTGATAGAGGTCATCGATCTTGTCGACCACCCGTGCCAGCACATCATGAAAATCCTGAAAGCCCCCCGAGGATCGTGAGCCAGCTTCCCCAATCTGGAAGATCTGACTCTCGGCCTCATCCAGAATCTGACGGGTCTCTTTGCCCGCAGGATTTAACGCCTGCGTCGCAATCTGATCACTGACCGAGACAAGATGGCGAAGAATCGCGCGATCACGCACGATTTCCGCATAACGTCGGATGTTGGCAGCAGACGGTGTCTCGTGGGCCAGCGTGTTCAGGTACGCCACGCCCCCAACCTCTTCGGCGCGGCCAAGACTCTGCAGGGCCTCGAACACCGTCACGACATCGGCCGGGCGGCCGTTGTCGATCAGCTTGGCAATACTCTCAAAAATAATTCGGTGATCGGCCCGGTAAAAATCTGCTGCGCGCACCAGATCGCCAATGCGATCCCAGGCCGAGTTATCGAGCAGCAGGCCTCCGAGCACGGAGGCCTCCGCCTCAAGCGAATGGGGTGGAACCCGCAGCGCCAGTGCCTGGGATTCCATGCGGGATTCGCCCACCGTTCGCCTTACTGTGTCGCGCTAACTTAAGCAGCCTCGCCGATCACACGGACGGTAATGTCGGCCACCACATCGGTATGGGGTGCCACCTGCACGGGATGATCGCCAACCGTCTTTAAGGGGCCATTGGGCAGGCGCACGCAGGCCTTGGCCACGTCGATGCCTTTTTTCTTCAGGCCTTCTGCGATGTCGAAGTTGGTGACCGAACCGAACAAACGTCCGTCAACGCCGGCTTTCTGAGTGATCTCCAGCACCAGACCCGCCATCTTGCCGCCCAGTGCCTGTGCAGCCGAGAACTTTTCAGCCTGCACTTTTTCCAATTCGGCGCGGCGCAACTGAAACTCGGCCAGCGCAGCGTCAGTCGCCCGACGGGCCATGCCTTGCGGGATCAGAAAGTTGCGCGCGAAACCGTCCTTGACACGCACCACATCGCCAAGCTGGCCCAGATTTACCACTTTTTCAAGAAGAATA
>JBDLRC010000143.1:0-6422 GCA_039800265.1 Pseudomonadota bacterium | reverse complement strand
GCCCTACAGCGGCAAATACGATTTCGTGAAAACAGAGATGGTCTGGCCGATCACCCACATGATCGCCCCTAAAGAGAAAAGCGTCAGCTGCATTCAATGCCATACGGGTACCGGAGGCCGTCTGGCCAACATTTCGGGGGTTTATCTTCCTGGCCGTGATCAGAATTCATGGGTCGACCGTATTGGCTGGCTGGCCGCTGCTGCCGCACTTGCCGGTGTTCTGTTGCATGGTCTTGGCCGTGCCATTGCCGCCCAGCGGCAGCGTCAAGGAGGTGTGAAATGAGTGTTGAACAATCCCGCCCAGCAGACGCTATCGACGCGCCCCACCGTATTTACCTCTACAAACGTTATGAGCGGTTTTGGCACTGGTCTCAGGCGGCCCTGATTATTTTTATGCTGATCTCAGGATTTGAGATTCATGGCTCGTATCAGTTGATCGGGTTCGAATTGGCGGTTCGACTGCACTCGTTCGCGGCAATTCTGCTGATCATTCTGTGGGTGTTTACCTTGTTTTGGCACTTCACGACTGGCGAATGGCGTCAGTACAAGCCGACCTTAAAAAAAATTGACGCCATGATGATGTATTACTCGCATGGCATCTTTTTGAATGCTCCGAACCCCTACCGTAAGACGGCTGAGCGCAAGCACAATCCTTTGCAGCGTATGACCTATTTACTGTTGTTAACGGTGGTATCGCCGGTGATCTGGGTGTCAGGCCTGCTCTACCTGACGTGGCCTTTCTGGCGCGATGCGGTGATGGCCACGTCGCAGTCGCTGGAGACCATCGCCACCGTGCACACTGCAGCGGCATTCATGATGCTGGTGTTTCTGATCGGCCACCTTTACCTGGTGACGACTGGACACACGCCGTTTGCCCACATCCGTTCCATGTTGACCGGCTGGGAAGAAGAGGAGCCTGCCCATGAGCGTGGGGCCAAAAAATAGTGGCAACGTTGAGGCGGTTGTGCTGCGAGGAGAGCGGGAAGTGGGGGGGCGCTAGGGGCCAACGGGAACGGAAGTAAGGTGTGGGTTGTGCAGGATTCGAACCTGCGACCAACGGATTAAAAGTCCGCTGCTCTACCGACTGAGCTAACAACCCGCGGAAAAACGCGAAGCCCTAGATTTTATCTGATTCGTAAAATCTATGCAGACCGCTCGAGCCAGCGCAGCCCCAGCCAAGCGCCCGCCACGATGGACACGGTGGCAAGCAGTGACCCAAGGGCCAAAAGCGACAGTCCCGAAATGCCTTGTCCGATGGTGCAGCCGAAGGCGATCACCCCACCTACGCCCATCATCGCCGCGCCAACCAGATGGCGGCTGAGGTCTGCACGGTTTACAAAGCCCTCCAGACGAAAACTTTTGCTTCCTAGGGCATGGATCAGGGCCCCAAGCACCACGCCTGTGACGGTCGCGATGCTGAAGGTCGCGGTCCGAGACGTGTCGCTCCAAAACATCAACAAATCGAGCCAATAGGCCAGCGGAGCAACAAACGTAAGTGACTCCACGCCGCGGGTGTTGGTGGCCAGAAAGCGTGGTTCCAGGGTATTCGGATCTTCTTCAATGAACCCCAAGGCTCCGGTGGCGACCCAGCCTGCCACTACCAGCAGGCCCACCACCAATCCGCCGACGATCAATCGGGGGCGGGAACGAAACTCTGCGCTGGCAAACACGATAAAAAGCAACACGGCGCTCACCGCGGCGCCGATCCAAAGCCTTGGCTGCCCGAGGATGCCAGGCAGATCTTGCGGGGTGGACAGTGTGAGCGTGATTTTTTCGAGCGTGTTTACACGCAGGACACCGAAAATGCCGCGCATGGTCATGTAGGCAAACAAGGCCATCACCAGGAATACCACCAGGGCCTTGAGGCTTCCGCCACCGATGCGCACGAGGGTGCGGCTTCCGCAGCCCGAGGCCAGGACCATGCCGAATCCGAAGATCAGTCCGCCAACGCTATTGGAGAGCCAGAAGACTTTTGGGTCGATGTAAAACGAGTCTTGGATTTGAATCGCATTTTGGCTTGCCAGCAGCTGCGTTCCCATGATGGCCACGGCGATGGCCAGAAGCCACATGCGCAGGCGGCTGGTATCTCTGGCGCTGTACCAATCGGAGACCGCCCCAAGGGTGCAAAAGCCGGTGAATCGTGCAATGAACCCAAGGGTCAGCCCGATGCCGAGGCCGGCCCACACCACCAACGCCTCAATGCGAGAAATAGCTTCGGCCGTCATCATGCGCCGAAGTTTACTTGGATTGGGCCTTGGGGGCGGCTTTCGCGGGGGCCTTTGGCGCGGCAGCCGCAGGCTTGGTGAGGGTCTTGAGGCGGTCCCTGGCCTCTGCGGCTGCAGCAGAGTTCGGGAAGGTTTTGATTAACCCCTCGAGAATGCCCCGGGCGGTGTTGGGATTGCCGGACTCGGCCTGGCTGGCGGCCATGTTCAGCGTAGCCTGGGGCCTGCCAGGGTGATTTGGAAACCGTTCGATAAATTCTTGCCGTGCTGCGATGGAAGCCTTGTAGTTTTTGTCGGCGTAGAGAGCTGTGCCTTTATTCAAAAGCACGATGGGCACGAGCGGCGATTGCGGAAAACTCTGCTCAAACGCATTGGCCAGTTCGCCCACTTTTTTAAATTCACCGGTGCGCAACGTTTCGCGGATCTCTTCGAATCGGGCCTTTTCATCGGACCGGACACGGAAGGTCACGCCATCGACCACCAGCTCAACCGGCTCGATCTGGCGCAGGCGTTGGTCCAGGTCGGTGTAGAGGTCTTTTTGCTGCGACTTTCCAGTGGAGGCGATTTTGCTGGCCTCTTCGATCTGGCCGCGTAACGTGGCGAGTTCCGAGCGCAGGCGCTCGTTTTCATTGAGCAGGCTGAGTTGGCCTTGTCCCGCGGTCTGCAGCTGGCGCTCCAATTCACCGATTTTTTTGTTCAGGGCCTCGACCTGCACGCGCAGATCGATGATGGCCCGACGCGCCTCGTCGTCGGAGAACAGGCTGGCCCACGCTGGGGCCGTGATGCTGACCGCAGAAAAGAAAATGGCCGCGCTCAGGTATGAGGCGGCCACGGTGTAACGCCGTTTGGCCATTGGGCCGTGCGCTTACTTAACGATCAGATCAGCGCGACGGTTTTCAGCCCATGCAGCCTCGTTCGAACCTTTCACGCGGGGTTTTTCTTCCCCGTTGCTGATGGATTCAACGCGGTTGGCCGCAATACCCAGAACGCCGAGTGCTTTCGATACGGCTTCTGCACGCTTCTGGCCCAGGGCTAGGTTGTATTCGGTGGTGCCGCGCTCATCGGCGTTACCTTCGATGACCAGACGCGCCTTGGTGTCGGCTTTCAAGTAATTCGCAAATGCAGTCACGGTCGCCTGATAGCCAGGCTTGATGTCGAACTTGTCGAAATCGAAGTACACGCTGGGTTTGACCTTGGCGAGCTCTGCTTTCGCGGCGGCGATACGTGCGGCTTCAGCTTTCGCGGCGGCTTCGGCAGCAGAGCTGACCGGGGCGGCGGACTTGGACTCGAGCGGAACTTGTGAGGCACAACCGGTGAGCACGAGCAGGGCGGCGGCACTGGCGGCAAGCATTAGGCGGGACTTCGTGGGTGCGATGGAACGCATTTTCTCTCCTTGACGATTAATCGGTGGTTGTTCTTTTGGGTGGGACGGCTGGCCGATTAGTGCGGGATTCTCTCATGAAAATAGGGGTCTTGACATCCCCGCACCTTATTAATCATGGTCCTTAGGGCAGGCGGCCCCAGGCCGGGCCCTTGATCTCGCTGCCTTCGGCCGAGAGTCGCGTGCGTAATTTGCCATCGATCGAGACCGCCGACAGTACGCTACGGTCACCGATGCGGCTGCTGTAGATCACCCATTTGCTGTTCGGCGCAAAGCTCGGCGAATCGTCTTTGGGGCCCTCACTGACCAGTGTTTCTTGCATGGATGACAAATCAATGACACCCACTCGAAACAGTTTCTCGCGTCGCGTAATAAAGGCCATAGTCTTTCCATCGGGACTGATCTGCGGGCGCGCATTAAACGGGCCGGAGAATGTAATCCGTTGGGCATCACCGCCCTCGGTGGGTATGCGGTAGATCTGGGCCGAGCCCCCGCGGTTCGAGGTGAAGTAGACAAACTTTCCGTCAGGAGTGAAGGTGGGCTCGGTATCGATGTCGCCGGATCGGGTCAGACGCTTGAGTCCGCTGCCGTCGGCATTGGCCAGATAGATCTGAGAGTTGCCGTCGCGGGTGAGCACGACTGCGAGTCGTTTTCCATCGGGTGACCAGGCGGGCGCGCTGTTGCTGCCACGCTCATTGGCCACGATGTAGCGACGGCCTGTCGCGAGTGTGTGCACATAGACTACGGGCTTGTTGATACCGCCACGCTCTTCAAACGAGACATAAGCGAGCTGTGTGCCATCGGGAGACCAGGCCAGCGAGATGATCGGTTGCTTGGAGCGAAGCGCGATCTGGCTGTTCTGGCCATCGGAGTCCGAGATCACCAGGCTGTGCAAGTCACCATCTTTTCGAACGAAGGCAAGCCGGGTGGCAAAAAAACCAGGCTCACCTGTGAGTTTTTCATAGATGAAATCTGCGATGCGGTGGCCGGTTCTGCGGGCCTCCAGCTCACTGGTTGGCGTGACAATGGCCAACCCACCCGCATTCAATCCGCGGGCAATGTCCAGCAAGATAAAACGCGTTTCGGTTCGGCCATCGGGCAGCATGGAGTTGCTTCCCACGGCCAAGGCGTCGGCACCTTTGCCTTTCCATTCGATCAACAAAGGTTGTACGGGAGAGCGCTCGTTTAACGCGGGGTTGGGCTCACCCGCATCCATAATGCTCATGACGCCGCTGCGGGCTAAGTCGGCCCGCACGACATCGGTGACGGTCTGGGAATATTTTTTCGCTGCGTCGGTGGCATCAAACGGTGCGATGGCAATCGGGATCTGCCGGGTGCCGACACCTGTGATGTCGATGCGCAGTGGGGTGGTCTGGGCCAGAGCTATCGTGCTGACCAGAAGCCCCATAACCAGTAGACCAGCCTGACGCACCGAGTGGCGGAGCGTGTGCGTAAAGGTGGGGGCAAGAAGCGCAGGGGCCTGCATGCGGCCCATTATAGTCAGCGCACTTCCTTAGGCCGAAAGCTCAGTTCTAAAACCCGTGCCACCGTGCCATCTTTTCGTTTGGGTAGCGGACTTGCCGCCCAGACTGCGCGCTGCACAGCGTCATCCCAGGCCGGCGTGCCGCTCGGCCGGGTCAGACGCACTTTCGTAACTTCGCCGGTGGGGAGCTGTTCCACCACCACAATGGCCTCTGGGTTACCTGGCGCACGATCGGGATAGTTGATGCGGGCTTTGATGCGTGCCTGGATCAGGGCCTCGTAGTCGGCATCCACACCGGTTTTCGCACCGAGCTCCGCACCGCCCACCACACCGGATTTCGTGGCGATGTCTTTGCCAACACTGCCCGCTTTCGCATTGGGGTCGATACCCAGACGTTTGAGTTCGGCCTGGCGCTGGGCTTCGAGTTTTTTGGCGGCGGCCTGCTCATCACGCTTTTTTTCATCTGCTCGTTTTTTGGCCTCCTGCCGCTCTTTAGGTGGGTCGGCTTTCTTCGGCGGGTCTTTCTTCGGTGGCTCTGGCTTTTTCTTCTGGATTGAAATGTCGGCCTTGGCCTCGGGTGCCGGTGGTGGTGGCGCGGGGGGCTTGGGGGTCACCACTGGCGCAGGCGGCGTAGGCGAGGCAGGCATGGTCTTGGGCATGCCGCTCCAGAGCTCGGCCTGTACAGGCTGCTTGGCCGAGCGTGCCCAGTCCAGGGAGATCAGCAGACCTGCAACAAGCAGGCCATGCATGAGCAGTGCAGCGCTGACAGCGTTTCGATTCTCGCGTGCCTCGATGGCCAGCATGGACTATTCAATACCGACGTTAAGTCCAACCCGCGTGAACCCAACACTCTGCAATACCTTCATCGCGCCGATCACGTGCTCATAGCGCACAGATTTTTCCGCTGAAATGATCATGGGCGTGTCGGTGGCGGGCGACAATGCCTTCGCAGCGGCTGCGAGCTCGCTACGGGGCACTGGTTTTTCTTTTTCTCCTTCCGCATTTTTGCGAATCGTGATGGAACCATCTTGGCGGATCACGATTTCAACGGCCGCGACCGGTGCGGGAGAGGCTTGTCGAACCTTAGGCAAGTCAATGGTGCCGGTCACGATCATGGGGGCTGTGACCATGAAGATGATGAGTAACACCAGCATCACATCAATATAGGGCACGACATTGATCTCGCTCATCATGCGACGGCGGCGGTGGCTACGGGGAGATGCGTTTGCGCCCATGGCAATGGTGTGTGTTGGTGAGGAGTCTATGGGCTGACGTTAGCGAATGGCCTGCCGCTGCAAAATATTTGAGAACTCTTCCATGAAGCCCTCAAACCGAA
>JBDLRC010000142.1:0-4222 GCA_039800265.1 Pseudomonadota bacterium | reverse complement strand
CCGCTACCCGATTGGTTCTGGACCGGCAAGACCGATGCCCATTGCCTGCGCGAAACACTCACCCAGACCCTTCAGACCGGCTATGCCCACCACATTCAACGCCTGATGGTGACAGGCCTCTATTCTCTTTTGCTGGGCATCGACCCCAAGCAGATTCATGCCTGGTACTTAAGTGTTTATGTGGATGCCGTGGAGTGGGTCGAGCTGCCCAACACCTTGGGCATGAGCCAGTTTGCCGATGGCGGTGTGATGGCCAGCAAACCCTATGCGGCCAGCGGCAAGTACATCGACCGCATGAGCAACTACTGCAAATCGTGCCGCTTTGACCCCGCCGTCTCGACCGGCGAAAACGCCTGCCCGTTCACCACCCTCTATTGGGATTTTCTGCTGCGTCACGAGGTCTCGCTGGCGAAAAACCCGCGCATGGTCATGCAGGTGCGCAATCTCAAACGACTCGATGCGAATGCCCGGGCTGCCATCCGTGCGCAGGCTAAAACTCTTAAAATTTCATCCTGATCAGGAGACTTCCCATGACCCCCTTTCACGCCATCGTTGTCAACAAAACCGAATCCGCCTACACCGCTGAGCTCAAGACCGTGGATGAATCCGCACTGAGCACTACGGGCGATAAAGATGTTTTGGTAAAAGTCGATTACTCGACGATCAACTACAAAGATGGGCTCGCAATTACGGGTAAGTCCCCCATCATTCGAAAATTCCCAATGATTCCCGGCATCGATTTCGCCGGCACGGTCGTAGAGAGTGCCGATCCAGAATTCAAGCAAGGCGATGCGGTGATTCTCAACGGCTGGGGCGTAGGCGAAACACACCCCGGAGGCCTTGCCCAATACGCAAAAGTGAAAGGCGACTGGCTGATTCACACACCAGCCGCCTTCACGTCACGGCAGGTCATGGCCATTGGCACCGCAGGCTACACCGCCATGCTGTGCATTCTGGCCATTGAAGGACACGGCGTGAAACCGGCCGATGGCGATGTGCTGGTGACCGGTGCCGCCGGCGGCGTGGGCAGTGTGGCGATTGCACTGCTCGCCGCACGCGGTTTTCGCGTGGTGGCATCCACCGGCCGACCAAATGAAAGCGCCTATTTGACCTCGATCGGTGCTGCCGAGGTGATCGATCGTGCCGAACTCTCGGCCCCCGGTAAGCCGCTGGGCAAAGAACGTTGGGCTGCCGTGGTGGACAGTGTGGGAAGCCATACCCTGGTCAACGCCTGTGCCACCACCAAAGCAGAGGGCGCGGTCGCGGCCTGCGGTCTAGCTCAAGGCATGGATTTCCCCGCCACGGTGGCGCCGTTTATTCTGCGTGGGGTGGCCCTCTACGGCATCAACAGCGTGACCGCACCACGGCAGCGCAGAGAGAAGGCCTGGCAACGGCTGGCTGCAGACCTGAATACGGCCACCTTAGACGCCATGACCAGCGAAATCCGTCTCTCCGAAGTCTTGGACAAAGCCAATGACATCTTGGCCGGAAAGATCCGCGGACGGCTGGTGGTGAACGTAAACTGAGATGTGAACTCACCCAGGCGACATTAAAATGCCGCTATGGGCCCGATACTCAATATCTCGTCGTACAAGTTCGTTGCACTCCACGATCTGCCGGTGCTGCGCGAGCAGCTTCTGGCACGCTGTCGGCAGCTCGAACTCAAGGGAACGATTCTTATTGCCGAAGAAGGCATCAATCTTTTCCTTGCCGCCAATGCATCTGCAATTCGGCAGTTCATCGACTGGCTACGCGAAGATCCCCGCTTTGCAAATCTGGACCCCAAAGAGAGCTGGTCAGACCATCAGCCCTTTCGCAAGATGCTGGTCAAGATCAAGCGCGAAATCATTCGCATGGATCACCCTACTATTCGACCCCACGACGGCCGCGCGCCTTCGGTCTCACCCTCTACCCTGAACCGATGGCTGGACCAAGGCCACGACGACGAGGGCCGGCCCGTGGTGATGCTCGATACACGCAATGCGTTTGAAGTCGACTACGGCACATTCAAAAATACGATCGACTATCGGATCCATAAGTTCACAGAGTTTCCGAAGGCTATTGCGGACCACAAATCCGAGTTCGACGGCAAAACCATCGTGAGCTTCTGCACGGGTGGCATTCGGTGCGAAAAGGCTGCCATCTACATGCGCGAGATTGGCCTGGAACACACCTATCAACTTGAAGGCGGCATCCTGCGCTATTTTGAGCAGACCGATGCCCATCACTACGATGGCACCTGCTTTGTGTTCGATGAGCGTGAGGCGCTTGATCCCAGCCTCTTGCCGCAGACCCAAAACACCGATCAGGCGACCCCGACACCTACTCCGAGCTGATCAGCCGACACATGACCGGCTCACTTGCTCTGAATTTCTAGCGAAAGTGTTTTATGCCTCTTGCACCCGAACAACAATTACGCGACAACATTCGATTTCTTGGCACCCTTTTGGGTGATACGATTCGTGAGCAGGAAGGCCCCGAAACGTTCGAGCTGATCGAAAACATTCGCAAACTGAGTGTGGCCTATCACCGTGATGCCGACACCCAGGCCGGCAAGGCACTCGACAAGATTCTTAAGGGCCTAAGCCCCGACAAAGCTGTGAGCGTGATTCGGGCGTTCACCTATTTCTCTCACCTGGCGAACCTGGCCGAAGACCAATTCAATCTTCATCTGATGGCCCAAGAAGATCCCAATGCGGCCGAGGGCAGCCTGGTACGCACCTTCAAGCGTCTTAAGGAATCCAAGGTCGCGGCACAGAAAATCCATCGCACCCTGCACAACGCCTGGATTTCACCGGTATTGACGGCACACCCCACCGAGGTCCAGCGTAAGAGTATTCTGGATGCCAAGCGGGCCATCGGTGAGCTTCTCACCAAGCGGCACGATACCGCCCTTCCAGAAGAACGGCTCGATATCGAGTCCGCCATTCGGGCACGCGTGACCCAGCTCTGGCAGACCCGCCTGATTCGCGTCTCAAAACTAAGCGTTGAAGATGAGATTGAAAACGCCGTGTCGTATTACCAGAGCACTTTTTTGCACGAGGTGCCAAAGCTCTACCAGCGAATTGAGCGGCTCTCTAAAGCCGAGTTTGTACCGGCATTTTTCCGAATGGGTAACTGGATTGGCGGTGACCGAGATGGCAACCCCAATGTGATCGATGAAACCCTGCAGCAGACCGTCTCTCGGCACAGCGAGATCGTGCTGCGTCACTACCTGACTCAGGTGCATACCTTGGGAGGCGAACTCTCGATTTGCGATGCCTTGGTGGGATGCTCCGAGGATCTAAAGGAGCTGGCCGATCGCTCCGGCGACACCAACCCGCACCGACAAGATGAGCCCTATCGGCGCGCCCTTGTGGGCATCTATGCGCGGCTGGCCAGCACCTTGACCGAACTGACCGGCACCGAAGCCATGCGGCATGCGGTGGAGCCCTCTGAACCTTATCTACGGTATGAGGAGTTCCTGCAGGATCTGCACATCATTCATGCGTCGTTGATGGCCCACCACGGCACCGCCTTGGCGCAATCTCGGCTTCGCAGCCTGATGAAAGCGGTCGAAGTCTTTGGCTTTCACATGGCCACGACCGATTTGCGTCAGAACTCGGCGGTGCACGAGCATGTTGTATCCGAGCTACTGCGCGGGGCCAAGATCGAAAGCGGCTATGAACACCTTGAAGAAAATAACAAGATTGAACTGTTGTTGATTCTTCTCAACGATGCGCGAAGCCTTCGCTCTCGGCATGTGACCTACTCCGAGACTGCCGAATCCGAGCTCGCTATTTTTGAGACCGCGTTTTCGATCCTTCAACGCTTTGGCTCGGAGACCCTGCGGCACGCGATCATCAGCCACACCGAAAGCGTGAGCGATCTGCTCGAAGTGCTGCTGATTCAGAAGGAATGTGGTCTGATGAGCGGCACACTCGACGAAGACGGGTTCACCGCCCTGATCGTAGTGCCGCTCTTTGAGACCATCGAAGATCTGCGCTATGCCGCAGGCATCATGCGTGCGTTTTACGAATTGCCAGGCGTTGCGGACCTGATCCGTCGATCCGGTGGCGAGCAAGACATCATGCTCGGCTATTCGGACAGCAACAAAGACGGTGGCTTTTTTACAAGCAACTGGGAGCTCTACAAGACCTCGACTGACCTGGTATCGCTCTTCGAAGAGTATCCCGGCATTACCCTGCGTCTGTTCCACGGCCGTGGCGGCACCGTTGGCCGA
>JBDLRC010000141.1:0-2875 GCA_039800265.1 Pseudomonadota bacterium | reverse complement strand
TAATTAATTGGTTTGACTTGCCGTTGATTCGCTCAGGAAGCGTTTCGCCAGTTGCACCCAGTAGCTTGCGCCGATGGGTAGCAAATCATCATTAAAGTCGTAGCTCGGATTATGAAGGTTACACGGACCTAGGCCATGGCCGTGATCACGATGGGTGCCGTCGCCATTGCCGATGAAGACATAGCAGCCTGGCTTCTCTTGCAGCATGAACGCAAAATCTTCGGAGCCCATGGTCGGCTCAATATCCGACAACGTCCCTTCGCGGCCAACCACATCTGCCATCACGCTCAGTGCAAATTCTGTCTCTGACCGATGATTGATCAGCGGCGGATAATTCCGGCTGAATGAAAATTCAACCGTCGCGCCAAAGGCGGCCGCGGTATGGCTGGCAATATCGCGCATTCTCTGTTCGATCAGGTCCAGCACCGGCAGCGTGAACGTCCTTACTGTACCAATCATCGACGCCGAATCTGGCACGATGTTGGTCGCGCTACCCGTATGAATCTGGGTAATGGACAGTACACCGGAATCTAATGGGCTTACATTGCGCGAGACAATGGTCTGCCAGCTTTGTGCAATCTGCACCGCGACCATTACCGGATCAACCGCCCGATGCGGTTGGGCCGCATGTGAACCTTTGCCATGGATCGTCAATTCGAACTCATTGGAGGAGGCCATCATCGGCCCTGGGACAACGCCCATGGTTCCTGCGCGCATGCCCGGCCAGTTGTGCATACCAAACACAGCTTCCATCGGACATTGCTCGAAAAGTCCGTCATCCATCATCGCCTTGGCGCCACCGCGGCCTTCTTCAGCGGGTTGAAAGATGACATAAACCGTCCCGTCAAAATCCCGATGTTGCGAAAGATAATGCGCAGCCCCAAGTAGCATCGCAGTGTGTCCGTCGTGGCCACAGGCGTGCATTTTCCCGTCATGCCGCGAGCGGTGTGGGAATTGATTATGTTCCTGCAGTGGCAGTGCATCCATATCGGCACGTAGGCCAACCGCACGCGAACTATTCCCGGCGCGAATGACGCCAATGACGCCTGTTCCCCCAAGTCCACGGATAACAGGGATGCCCCAAGCCTCCAACTGCTGCGCCACCAGTTGTGAAGTCTGCGTCTCTTCGTACGCGAGCTCTGGGTGGGCGTGAATCGTGCGACGGATTTGCTTGAGCTCGTCGTGAAACTGCAGGATGGGTTCAATCAGCTTCATGGCGTTCTTTGAAAAAGTGGAAGGATGTTGTGACAGAAAGCATGTGTAATATTAACCTCAGCCCGGCCACTGTACAGCTTGCCGAATAGATAATCTTATCCTGCCTAAAATTCATGCACACCCGGACCATCCGCGCGGCCTGTCCGCATGACTGCCCCGATACCTGCGCCATGCTGGTGACTGTCGAGGGTGATAAAGCCGTCGAGATCAAGGGCGATCCTGATCACCCGAATACAGCAGGTGTTTTGTGTACCAAGGTCTCGCGCTACCTAGAGCGGACTTACCATCCCGAGCGCCTGCTGCATCCGATGAAACGAATCGGTCCGAAGGGAAGTGGACAATTCGAGCGAATAAGTTGGGACGAAGCACTCACGAGTATCGCAGATCACTTGAAGACAGAAGTGGCCAAAGACCCGCGTGCGATCCTGCCCTATAGCTACGCAGGAACCATGGGTGTCGTGCAAGGTGAATCAATGGCGATGCGATTTTTTAATCGGCTTGGTGCTTCAAAGCTCGACCGAACGATCTGCTCGTCTGCCGGAAGTGTCGGATACCGGTATACCGTGGGCGCAAAAATCGGCACGGACACCGAGCAGTTCGAGAACGCCAAGCTGATCATTATCTGGGGAGGCAATCCCATTGGTTCCAACTTGCACTTCTGGATGCGAGCGCAAGAGGCCAAGCGGCGTGGCGCCATACTGGTTGCGATCGACCCCTATCGCTCACTGACCGCAGAAAAATGTCAGCACCATATTGCCCCCTTGCCGGGTACTGACAGCGCCCTCGCGCTCGGCATCATGCACATTCTGATTCGAGACAATCTGCTTGATCATGATTACATCACGCAATACACCCTAGGTTTTGATCAATTGAAACAACGGGTCGCCGAATGGGATGCAGAGCGGGTTGCAATTACCTGTGGAATCAGCGTCGATCAGCTTGAAATGCTGGCGAGCTTGTACGGCACGATGGCGCAACAGGGTGCGCCAGTTGCCATTCGGCTGAACTATGGTGTGCAGCGGAGTCATGGCGGTGGCATGGCGGTTCGCAATATCACCTGCCTGCCCGCTTTAGTCGGGGCATGGCGCCAGCCGGCTGGCGGTGTCTTGCTTTCCTCAGGCGACAGCTTTCCAAAGCAAACGCAGTTACTGGAGCGACCAGACTTAATGCCGCAAGCGCCTTCGCGGCAAAGTCGTACCATCAATATGAGCACCATCGGTGACGACCTGCTGCGAGAAGCATCGACAGAGTTCGGCCCCAAGCTATCGACGGTGATCGTCTATAACGCCAACCCAGTGGCGGTAGCGCCAGAATCTGCCAAGGTAATGCGGGGATTCGCGCGCGAAGACCTATTTACCGTGGTACTCGAGCATTTCAAAACCGATACCGCAGATTATGCGGACATACTCCTGCCTGCTACAACTCAGCTCGAGCATGTCGATGTACACGCCACGTATGGACACTTATACATCGTGGCAAACAACGCCGCGATAAAGCCGCTCGGCGAGGCAAAACCGAATAGCGAGATTTTTAGGCTGTTGGCCGCCAAAATGGGGTTTTCCGAGCCCTGCTTTTCAGACAGCGACGACGATCTCGCTGCGCAGGCATTTAATCCGGAAAGTAAAACCGCGCCCGGCTACGACTGGGCCAAGGTAAAAGA
>JBDLRC010000140.1:0-4755 GCA_039800265.1 Pseudomonadota bacterium | reverse complement strand
GGGAACACTGATCCGCTTTAAGCCCGCCTTCTCAATGTCGCGAATATGTTTAGCGTTGATACGCTTGTCGCGGCCCACAATGACGTTGCCGTTTTTATCGGTGATGTCGAAACGGGCCTGCTCGCCACGCAGACGATCCGGCACCAGGTCCATCTGGGCGCCCTCGGGCAACAACGCAAAATGATCGAAGTCGAAGAAATGGGCCAGAATCTGCTCAACATTCAGGCCAATCGCCTTAAGCAGAATCGTGACCGGCATCTTGCGACGACGGTCCACTCGGAAATACAGAATATCTTTGGGATCAAATTCAAAATCGAGCCAAGAGCCACGGTAAGGAATCACGCGGGCAGAAAAAAGCAGCTTGCCGCTGGAGTGGGTCTTGCCCCGATCGTGCTCGAAGAACACGCCCGGCGAACGGTGGAGCTGGCTCACGATGACACGCTCGGTGCCGTTGATCACGAACGAGCCGTTGTCGGTCATCAGCGGGATGTTGCCCATGAAGACTTCTTTTTCACGGATCTCTTTCACCGTCGGCTTGGCAGCCTCGCGGTCATAGATCTTCAGACGCACTTGGGCACGAATAGGAGCCTCAAAGGTCTGGCCTCGCAGCTGGCATTCGCGCACGTCAAAGGCGGGATGGCCTAACGTGAAGTACAAGAAATCCAGCTCGGCCATGCCGTTGTGGCTCTTGATCGGGAAAATCGATGTGAACGCGGCCTGAAGGCCCTGGTTCTTACGTTCGGTCGGGGGACAGTCGGCCTGCAGAAACGCCCGATACGACTCAAGCTGGGTCGCCAACAGGTAGGGAATGTCCAGCACCGGCTTGCGTTTGGCGAAACTTTTGCGAATGCGCTTTTTCTCGGTGAAGTTGTATGCCATCACGGCTCCTATGAAGAAGTCCTTAAAAATTCAATCGAATGACCATTCGATCAACTTCAAGCCCACTGCACTGCTTACCATTCCGAGCTATGCGATGGTGACGCAGGGCATCACCATGGCGCAGCCCGCGCGGCCCGGCGCACGATAGACGTGCACCGGCGCGCGACACGGCAATTACTTCAGTTCGACCTTGGCGCCTGCCTCTTCGAGCTGCTTCTTCAGGGCTTCGGCATCGGCCTTGTTCACGCCCTCTTTCACAGGCTTCGGAGCACCGTCAACCAGGTCTTTGGCTTCTTTCAGGCCCAGACCGGTGGCAGCACGCACAACCTTAATCACTTCAACCTTCTTGTCACCGGCAGCGGCCAGCACCACGGTGAAGTCGGTCTTCTCTTCAGCGGCAGCACCACCGCCACCGCCAGCAGCAGCGGCAGGCGCTGCAACGGCAACTGCGGCAGCCGCAGCCGACACGCCAAACTTCTCTTCCATAGCCTTGATCAGTTCGGACAGCTCCAATACCGACATTGCGCCAATGGCTTCTAATACTTGGTCTTTACTCATGTTCAAACTCCAGATTTCAGTTCAGTTGTTAACGTTTAGATGTCTTGACGATCTAGGCCGATTCTTTTTCGCGTTTGTCACGCAACGCGGCAACCGTGCGAACAAATTTCGACGGTACTTCGTTGCACGTACGAACGAACTTGGCGATCGGGGCCTGCATCGTACCGAGCACTGTTGCGAGAAGCTCATCACGCGAGGGCATGCTGGCCAGCGCTTTCACGCCGTTGGCATCCATCAGGTAATTGGGCATCGCACCCGCTTTGATAACGAAGACATCGTTGCCTTTGGCAAAGTCATTCATGACTTTTGCGGCGGCTACGGGGTCTTTCGAAATGCCGTAAATCAGCGGGCCTGACATCTGTCCGGCCAGAGATTCAAACGGCGTTCCGGTAACGGATCGACGGACCAGTGTGTTTTTCAATACACGCAGATACACGCCGGCGTTACGCGCCTTCTTGCGGAGATCGGTGATGTTGGCCACATCAAGACCACGGTACTCGGCAACGATGATGGACTGGGCCGTTGCCACCTGGGCAGAGACCTCATCAATCACCACAGCCTTCGCTTCGCGGTTTAGTGCCACATTTCACTCCTTCTCAATGTTTCGCCTCCCAACACAGGGAATTGAAACGGTTGAAACCGGCGATATCCTTGAAACGTCGATGCCTGTCCGCCAAACCAGCCGAGCAACTGAACACCGATGTCCTTGGGGTCGCCATCTGCGTTGGGAAAACATTCGGTTACGAACATTTAATTAAGTGCCCTGACTGCAGCACCCCAACGGTCTTTGATAACCTGCAGCCACCTGCCTATGCGGGCGGCTGCAGCCCAAAGTTCTGTTTTAAAACTCCTTATGCCGCTGCAATCGAGGCCTGGTCGACACGGATGCCGGGGCCCATGGTGGTCGAAATGGCCACCTTGCGCAGATACACACCTTTCGACGACGACGGCTTGGCCCGGTTCAGGGCATCGATCAATGCCACCAGGTTGGTTTTCAGCGCGTCAATCTCAAAGGAGGCCTGGCCGATCGTGCAGTGAACGATGCCTGCCTTGTCGGTGCGGTACTGCACCTGACCGGCTTTTGCGTTTTTCACCGCCTGGGCCACATCGGGCGATACCGTTCCGACCTTCGGGTTCGGCATCAGGCCTCGAGGGCCAAGGATCTGGCCCAGCGTACCCACGATGCGCATCGTGTCAGGCGATGCAATCAAAATGTCGAAGTCAATGTTGCCGGCCTTGATGCGCTCGGCCAGGTCGTCCATGCCCACGATATCGGCACCGGCCGCCTTGGCAGCCTCGGCCTTTTCGCCTTGGGCGAATACGGCAACACGCTTGGTTTTTCCCGTCCCGGCCGGCAGCACGATCGAACCGCGCACCAGCTGGTCGGATTTCTTCGCATCGATGCCCAGCTGAACTGCGACATCAACGGACTCTTTAAATTTGGCGGTCGCACAGGCTTTGGCCAGCTCCAGGGCCTCTTGGGCCGAGTAGAGCTTGGTGCGATCGACTTTGGCGCGGACGGCAGCGTAACGCTTTGAACCGGGCACCTTTGCGTTTTTCTGTTCTGCCATGATCAGATCCCCTCTACCGTGACGCCCATACTGCGGGCACTGCCTGCGACCGTGCGGACTGCAGCCTCAAGATCGGCAGCCGTGAGGTCAGGCATTTTGGTTTTTGCAATTTCTTCGGCCTGGGCCCGAGTGATCTTGCCCACCTTGTCGGTATGGGGCTTGGGCGATCCTTTGTCGAGTTTGGCTGCCTTCTTGATGAGCACCGTTGCAGGCGGTGTCTTCATGATGAAGGTGAAGGTCTTGTCGGCGAATGCCGTGATCACCACCGGAATGGGAAGGCCAGGCTCCATGCCCTGTGTCTGGGCGTTGAAGGCCTTACAGAATTCCATAATGTTAAGACCGCGCTGACCGAGCGCCGGACCAATCGGTGGGGATGGATTGGCTTTGCCTGCAGGGACCTGCAGCTTAATGTAACCAACAATCTTCTTTGCCATACGGGCTCCTTTGTGAGTTCAAGCGCAAGCAGCGATTCGCCACCCACTCCTCGGTTAACTGCATTCAAACATCAACAACCACAACCAAGGCCACGCCGTGGCCACAGCTGCACTCTGCGATCAGAGCTTTTCGACCTGACCGAATTCCAATTCCACCGGTGTCGCGCGGCCAAAAATGGTGACCGACACCCGCAGACGATTTTTCTCGTAGTTCACTTCTTCAACGCTGCCGTTGAAGTCGGTAAACGGACCTTCCTTCACGCGCACCACCTCGCCCACCTCAAAGAGAATCTTGGGCCGCGGCTTCTCGACGCCTTCTTGCATCTGGGCCATGATCTTGTCGACCTCGGCCTGCGAGATCGGGGTGGGCTTGCTGCCCGAGCCGCCCACAAAACCGGTGACCTTGTTGGTGTTTTTCACCAAATGCCAGGTCTCGTCGTTCATTTCCATTTCCACCAGCACGTACCCCGGGAAAAAACGACGCTCCGAGATGGCCTTCTGGCCACCGCGAATCTCAACAACCTCTTCAACGGGCACGAGAATCTGGCCGAAATACTGCTGCATGTCGGCCCGATCGATGCGTTCTTGAATCGCCTTGGCAACACTTTTTTCCATGCCGGAAAAGGCATGCACCACATACCAACGTTTTGCCGACATTAGCGTTTCCATCCGAGGATCAAGTCATAAAGGGCCCACTCAAGGACCTTGTCTGCCAGCCAAAGAAACAGCGCCATCACAAATACAAAGGCAAACACAATCAGTGTGGTTTGTATGGTCTCTTTGCGCGTGGGCCACACCACCTTGCGGGTCTCATCGATGGAATGCTGAGCAAATCCAATGAAGCGACGGCCCGACGGCGACAACAACGCCACCACGGCAGCCACAACGATGCCGCCCAGAAGGGCCGCTGCACGAAGCCAGACCGAGCTCTCGGCGAGCTGGTGAAAGCCCACAATGCCGCCGAGCAGCACGAGCACTGCGACGGCCAACATGGCCTTGTCGGCAACACTTGATTCACTGACGGTTTCAACTTGTGACATGGACGTCCTGTTTCACGACAACAGCCGCGCTGTAAAAGTGGCAGGGGCAGAGGGAATCGAACCCCCAACCTTCGGTTTTGGAGACCGACGCTCTGCCAATTGAGCTATGCCCCTTCGGCCCCGAGCTTTTACAGTACGCGACGGTGATCGAGTCCTTACTCAATAATTTTTGCGACGACGCCGGCGCCGACGGTACGGCCGCCTTCACGGATCGCAAAGCGCAGGCCCTGCTCCATAGCGATCGGGGCAATCAAGGCCACCTTGATCTTCACG
>JBDLRC010000139.1:0-8269 GCA_039800265.1 Pseudomonadota bacterium | reverse complement strand
GGGCCAAGGCATCACCAACAAAGAAGCACTCCTTCGTATGCGAGACCGTTTCCCAAACACCACGCTGATTGTGGATGCTGGAATCGGCGCACCATCGCACGCAGCTTTAGCGATGGAAATCGGCTTTGATGGGGTACTACTTAACTCAGCGATTGCGCAGGCGAAAGACCCCGTGCAGATGGCGGGCGCATTCCGGGATGCGATTCGGGCTGGGCGTTCGGGCTATCTGGCGGGTGTCATTCCACCGCAGCCCTTTGCAACGCCCTCTACTCCAGTCACTGGCCAGCCGTTTACGCTATGAGTCAGCCAATAGAGATCATTCAACGCGATGGCCAGACGGTCGTTCGCATCGCTACACCACGACTTCAGGCCGATCTGGAACTCAGCCCGGCCCCGCCTGTTTATCAAGCAGGCGCTGCCCGCACCCCCGATGACATACGGCGCGCGATTGGCGATTGGCAGCAACAAGGCTACTGCCTAGAGGATGCCGGCGTATTGGCATGCGTGACGCCCGCCAACGCCCTTCATCACACCGTATTGACGGCAGCGTCGCCGCTACTGAATGCAGCATGCTTCCCACGGCTCATCGACCGCAACAGCGATCGACCGTCTGAGCTCCACTTTTTAGGGCTCACCAACACTCGGCCCGGCGTGTACCCGATTGTGGATAACCTGTCTCACTTAGAATCGCTCATGGCGGCCGGTGCGCAGATCATTCAGCTGCGTATGAAATCCGAACACTGCACGCCCGAGATCCGACATGCCATTCACAAGGCCGTGGAGTTGAATCGCCGCTACCCAGCCTGCCAGCTGTTTATCAATGACTATTGGCAAGAGGCGATCGAGGCAGGCGCCTATGGTGTTCATCTGGGCCAAGAGGATCTCTTGGTGGCCGACCTTTCCGCGATCGCCCGTCAGGGGCTGCGACTGGGCGTAAGCTCTCATGCATTTTGGGAGGTCACTCGGGCGCTTTGTATACACCCGAGCTATATCGCCTGCGGTCCACTCTTTCCAACGCGCGCAAAAAAGATGCCGTGGATATCCCAGGGCATCGACAACCTTCGGTACTGGGTAAGGCTGATCCCATGTCCAGTGATCGGTATCGGCGGTGTCAACGAGGGGAATCTGCACGAGATTCACGCTAGCGGGTGCGCCAGCGCATCGATCATTCAGGCCATCGTTTCAGCGGCTGACCCCGCAAAGGAGTACCAACGCCTGCAGGCCATGTGGCTGGAATGGGAAACGGTCGGTGACCTAGGGTTAGAAGATAGCGGCTCGAGGACCGACCCCCTCGTGCTGGCCAAACCGACGCTCGCCACCTGAGGACGTGTTACTTCGAAGACCCGGTCGTAGCGATCGGTAACGACGACGCGCCCACCGCATTCCCAGCGGCCCCGGTCGCAAGGCCAAAGGCTGCGCCCTTCACCACACCCGTGGCGATCTCTTCGGCAGTCTTGCCCTCACCGCCACAGACCTTCTCCATCTTGGAGGCATCCACACGATCGACGGTATCCAGACCAATATTGGTCGCCACCACCGCCGGCAGAAGCAGCCCACCCGAGAGGACAACGGCAACCGGTGAGGCGATCGATCGAATCACTTTGAGATCATCGTGGACCTCGGTATCCCGAATGGCCCCCTGGCACTGCTCGGATGCGAATCGGGGGTTATTGCGGTCCAACTGGAAAAAGGTCTCACCCGAGGTGCTCGCACAGCCGGGAAGACCAGCGGCGATCACCAACGTAGTGGTCACGGAAACAACTCTTCGCATGAGACCCAATTTAAGACCAAAAATTAATTAAATTCAATAAGTTATGCTTAATTTTTAATAAAATTTTTAGTTTTGGTCCGACTAAACCTGCCCGGAAATAGGTCCGTAAAAGCCCCTATGAAGAGGTTTATCTCTGCCCCCATCACGCTAGCGGCCCTGGCCTTGCTCTCGGTTCTGACCAACCCTGCCCAGGCCCGTATGGAGAAAATCGGCGACCTGGAAAGCGGAGTCGCGGTGTCTTCCGATGCCAGCTTTTTGACCCAGCCAGGGCGGGAGCTGCTGCGCACCTGGATCCTGCTCGACTACAAAGACGAGCAGCGGTTCGACGGCTCTGGAAGTCCTCTGAACCCTACCCCGCCCACACGCTACCGCTCCCGCAAGGACTATGTCCAAGTCGACTGCCGGCACAACACGTACACCGAACTGGCCACCCAGATGTTCCCTGACACCGAGGGCAAGGGCGCGGTGGTGTTCGAGAGCACCTACACCCGCTCGCCCATGCCACGGTTCGCAACCCCCTCTTCCCATGAAGGCGTGGTGCTGCTTTTCTTGTGCAAAGGCGAACGGCCCGTCAATTAATTCGACGCGGTAACGCGCGGCATACGCTGCCACCGGAAAACCCTTAGTATCTCGGCCATATGGCCCGACACCGACATTTCACACCCCATGCCTCAGCTACGCGATGGCAGGTTAGAGCATATGAGGTTTTATTCGGTAAAACACCTGGGGATACCGCCCGACAAATCGTAGACATCGGAATAACGGCGCTTGTTTTAACGAGCATCATCGCTATCGTTCTCGAGTCGATGCCCGCCTTACATGACCGCTTTCACAGAGAATTCCATGCATTTGAGGTCTTCTCGATCGCAGTATTCACTATGGAATATCTTGCACGTCTGTGGTGTGTACCAGCCGGCAAAGCCAATCTCACCCCCATGCAAGCCAGGATCCAGTATGCGAAGAGTTTTCACGGCCTGATTGACCTCTGTGCCACTCTGCCGTTTTATCTGCAAGCTTTTTACCCAGAATTGGACCTTCGGTTTATGCGGGCAGTAAGGATGTTGCGGTTTTTAAAGCTATCTCACTACAGCACGGCATTGGAGGACCTGTTTCGGGCGATTCGCGATGAGCACGAGTCGTTTATCTCGGCCCTCTACATCCTTGGAATCGCCATTCTCATGACATCTTGTTTGGCCTACTACGCCGAGCACGACGTTCAACCCGACAAATTCGGCTCTATCCCGGATGCAATGTGGTGGTCCATCATCACCCTCACCACCGTTGGTTATGGAGATGTCGCGCCAATTACCCCTTTCGGAAAATTAATTGGTGTCGCCACAGCCCTGATGGGCGTATGCACCGTGGCCCTGCTGACCGGTATTGTGGCAAGCTCATTTGCTAACCAGATGGCGCGCAAGCGTGCCATCTTTGAGGCGGAGTTAATCAAGGCACTGCAGGATGGTCATCTCAGCTCAGAGGAAGAAGAAATGCTTGAGCATCTTCGGCAGACCTTCAATCTAACCCAAGAGCACGCCAACGCGATTGTGAAACGCGTCAAGCAGGAGCATGGATCAGGGAAGTCGTGACGGCGCCCAACCTTTTAGATTTGAATCAATGTTGGAGGCGGGGGTCGGAATCGAACCGGCGTCCACGGCTTTGCAGGCCGCTGCATAACCACTCTGCCACCCCGCCGGTGGGCTTTTTTTGCGATTTGGAGCGGGAGACGAGTCTCGAACTCGCGACCTCAACCTTGGCAAGGTTGCGCTCTACCAACTGAGCTACTCCCGCGCGTCACAACCAGCAACTCACCCCGCGATCAGCTGGGAGCAGGCTGCCTAGACAAGCCCTAAAGTATAGCCGGACTAGCCCTTTTTCTGCAACTCGGGCCAGGCCGCCCGCAGGTAGACCACCATGGACACCACGGTCAATACGGCGGCGATGCCGATCAGCACATCCCCCCAAAAACGGGTATCCATGGCGCCCCAAAAAATCAGGCCATCGAACAGAAGAAACGGGATCGCCACCATCTGGGCAATCGTCTTGGCCTTGCCCATCCAGTTGACCGCCACACTCGACCGGGCGCCGACCGAGGCCATCCATTCCCGTAAGGCCGAGATCGTGATTTCTCGGCCGATGATGATCAATCCGATCACCGCATCCACGCGGCCGAGTTCGATCAGCGCAACCAAAGCCGCACAGACCATGAGCTTGTCGGCTACGGGATCCAGAAATGCCCCAAATGGCGAAGTCTGATTCCACTTTCGGGCCAGCCAGCCATCGATCCAGTCCGTAACGGCGGCCACAACAAAAATCACCGTGGTGTAAAGATTAATGGCCTCTTGCGTGAGACCCATCGGCACATAGAAAAGTCCGACAAGCAGAGGGATCGCAATAATGCGCGCCCACGTGAGCAGATTGGGAAGATTCCAGGCCATCGGCAAATTATGACCGTAATCGGCGGTAGATCTCGGTAGCCGTTGTGCGTGAAATACCCTCGACGGAGGCCAATTCATCGACACTGGCTGCCTTCAAGCCAGAGAGCCCACCAAAACGGGCCAATAGTTTTTGGCGACGCTTGGGACCAATCCCCTCGATTTCATCGAGCACCGAGCCCACCTGGGCCTTTGCCCGCCTGGCCCGCATGCCTGTAATGGCAAAGCGATGGGCCTCGTCGCGGATCTTTGCGATCAACATCAGGGCAGGATGATCGGGCCCCAAGGCAATTTCGCGGCCATCGGGAAACACAAGTGTCTCAAGGCCTACTTTACGGCCCTCACCTTTCGCCACGCCCACGAGCACGCTCTGATCCAGGCCCAGCTGATCAAAGACCTGCATAGCTACACCAAGCTGCCCCTTGCCTCCATCGATCAACACCAAGTCAGGAAGCTGCTCCATCTCTTGATAGCGGCGGGTCAGTGCTTGCCCCATGGCTGCATAGTCATCGCCCGGCGTAATGTCATGAATATTGAAACGACGATAGTCCGATGGCTGCATGTCATGGTGGTGATACACCACACACGAGGCCTGAGTCGCCTGCCCTGCGGTGTGGCTGATATCAAAGCATTCAATGCGCAGATCGGAAGTATCTTCCGCATCGGCCGTCATGCCCAGAGTGTCGGCCAGAATCTGTGTGCGCGATTGTTGAGAGCCCATCTCCTGCGCGCGACGCGCCAAGCCTAATCGGGCGTTCGACGCCACCTGCTCCAGCCACTCACGGCGCTGGCCCTGCGGCTGGTGCAGCACACGTACCTCCTCGCCACACTGGGCTGAGAGCCACTCGGCGAGCGCGCCGGCCACCTGCGGCCGGTTGATCACCAAAACACCAGGAACCTCTTGCGCAGCATAGTGTTGGGACACAAAGGCCATGAGCGCATCGTCTTGTATCTCATCCAGATCGGCCTCGGTCAAATCAACACCCAGCGCTGAAAAATGGGCACGATCACCCAGATGACGCCCGCCACGTACCATCGCAAGGTTCACCGCGACCGTCTTACCATCCGTTGCCACCCCCAACACATCGCAATCCAACTCCGGCAGGGTCTCCATGTTGTGCTGCGCCAGCACTTTGGAGAGCGACGCGATCTGGTCACGAAAGACTGCCGCCTGCTCGTAGTGGAATTGCTCGGCCGCCGCATTCATCTTCGACTCCAACTCCTGCAGCACCTCCTGGGAGCTACCCTTTAGAAATCGAACGGCGTTGGTGACATCACGGCCATAGTCGACCGATGAAATACGGTTTACGCACGGGGCACTGCATCGGTGAATCTGGTGCAAAAGACACGGACGGGAGCGGTTTGAGAAAACGGAATCAGTGCAGGTGCGCAATTGAAATATTTTTTGCAAAAGCTGCAGACTCTCGCGCACTGCCCAGGAGTTAGGAAATGGCCCGAAAAACTGAGATTGCTTATCCAGTGCACCCCGGTAATACGAGATCCTCGGGAAAGCATGGCCGCTGATTTTTAAAAACGGGTACGACTTGTCATCACGAAACAGAATATTGAATTTCGGGCTGAGCGACTTGATCAGGTTGTTTTCCAGCAGCAGGGCCTCGGCCTCGCTACGCACCACTGTGATTTCAATGTTCTGAATCAGGCTCACCATCTTGGCAATCCGTGGTGAGAGCCCGGTAGGCCGAAAATACGACGACACCCTCTTCTTTAAGTCTTTCGCCTTCCCGACATAGAGCACTTTTGCATCCTGACCCACCATTCGGTAGACGCCGGGCAGATTCGGTAATGTGGCCAGAATAGGCTTGGGATCAAAGTCCATCCACCAACTCCCGAACACGGGTGAAAATCTGCGTAAACATCTCGGGTGTCAATCGACCGGTGTTGGTGTTGTAGCGGCTCGGATGGTAGCTGTCGATCAGCCGTACCCGGCCCACCGTATGCTCACGGCCATGGCCGAACTTGATTTGACTGCGCTTGATGGATGCATCCCTATGTGCCAGACAACGCACCACGGCATCATGGGCTACCGCCCCAAGGCACACAATGATCTGCGGCTGCAACTCGGCAATCTCATTGGCCAGGAAACGCGAACAGGTCTTCACTTCCTCCAGGGTGGGTTTGTTTCCTGGGGGCAAGCATTTCACGGCATTGGTCAGCCGGCAATTGATCAGCCGCTGATCATCGTCTCGCGAGATCGACTGCGGCCGCGTCGCAAATCCGTGTGCATGAAGGGTTCCATAGAGCAAATCGCTGCACCAATCGCCCGTAAACGGCCGGCCGGTCGCATTCGCTCCGTGCATGCCTGGGGCAAGGCCCACCACCATAACCTGCGCTGCATCACTGCCAAATGGCGGCACAGGCCTGCAAACGTAGCGCGGGTGTTGCGCGTGCACCGTATCCAGAAAGGTCGCTAGCCGGGCACACGCGCGGCAGTTGGGGTCATAGACAGCAGTATCCAAAGCCTGCTTACCCAATGTTACGGGCGCAATAATTCCAGCCCGCGCCGGTGGCTTGCATTCAGAAAGGCGGGCATGCGCTTCGGTAATGCATCCAACGCACGCTCGGCCAGATCCGGTCGGTTACAGATCAGCGTGGCGTCGCAGCCCGCCTCAAACGCGGCCTGGGCGCGATCGGCGACATCATCCAACACGGCAGCACCGGCCATCGACAGATCATCAGAAATAATCACGCCCTCAAACCCAAGCCGCTCACGCAGAATCTGTTGGAGCCAGATCGTTGAAAACCCGGCGGGCGCATCATCCACCTGGGTGTATCGGATATGCGCGGGCATCACAGAACTTAGCGCAGGCGATCCGATTCGGGCATACGGCAGCGCATCGGCACGGAGAATCTCCTCCAAGGGCCGCTCATCAATCGGCAGCGCCAGATGCGAATCCGCCGTTGGCCAGCCGTGGCCCGGAAAATGTTTTCCGCAGTTTTTCATGCCGGCCAACAATAAGCCATGCATCAGTGCGGCGGCCAGCTGGCTGACGACCCTTGGATCGGCATGAAAGGCGCGCTCACCGATGATCTCGCTTCGGCCCCAATCCAAATCGAGCACTGGCGTAAAACTAAAATCGATGCCTACATCGCGCAGTTCACGGGCCAGTGTATAGCCCAAGTGGCGTGCCCTCGCCAAGGCCACCAGCTGCTGCTCAACATCGGTCTCTGACCACATCGCCCCAAGGGTGCTCATGGCCGGGATCTCGGTGAAGCCCTCGCGAAAGCGCTGTACACGGCCACCTTCATGGTCGATACAAATCAGTAAGGGCGCACCACCCTTGGGCCGCGCAATGCCATGGATCGCTTCACTGAGTGCCCGGATCTGTTCGCGACTTTCAAAATTGCGAGTGAAGTAAATCACGCCGCCGACCCATGGGTGCGCAAGCAATTCCCGCTCACGGTCAGTAAGCGTGAATCCCTCTACATCAATAATGAAGGGGCCTAGCCGGCTCATCCACGCTCCACAATGGCCAGGGCCTGTGCGTTATCAAGCTCATCGGAGATCGACACGTGGATCTGATAACCGCGTGTGCTCACATAGTCGGCCAACGCCTTACGAGGGCTAGCCACCGGCGCGCCTTTTGCGTCATTAAGTATTTCGACCGACTGCAAGGACATGGGGTGGAAAAGCCCCACACCGAGCGCTTTACCGATCGCTTCTTTTGCCGCAAAGCGCTTGGCCAGATAACGGATCGCACGGTCTTCGCCGGCAACACCACGTCCTTTGCGGCGCTGGTATTCAGCAAACTCCTTTGGCCCCAGGACACGGCGCGCTAGCCGGTCACCCCACCGGGTATGCAGACCGCGCATGCGTGCGATCACAACGGTATCGGTTCCAACGCCGACAATCATTTCAGCACCCGACACACCAGGCGGCGATTCGACTACACGAACAGCATTTAATGCTGGGCATACTGTTGCGCCTCCCGCATCAGCTGCTTCATCTCGCGCACAGCCTCACGCATGCCCACCAACACCGCACGGGAGACGATGGCATGCCCAATATGCAGCTCACGCACACCGGCTAAGGCTGCAATCGGTTGTA
>JBDLRC010000138.1:0-5030 GCA_039800265.1 Pseudomonadota bacterium | reverse complement strand
TGTTTCGACGACAGCACAGCCGGCCTGCCGCGCCAGAGGCTCGATCCATGCCCGATTCTCGGGACTGCAGACCACCACCGCGGGCTCGGCATCTTTTAAAAAGTAGCCGATCTCGTTTTCGCGGTAGGCCGTATTCAACGGAAGAAACACCATGCCCGCGCGTAACGTGCCCAGATAAAGCATCACGGCTTCGACCGACTTCTCGACCTGAACCGCCACACGGCTGCCGCGAGGAATGTTCAGAGCACTCAGCCAATTGGCAATTTTTGCGCTGGCATGCCGCAAGTCATCAAAGGTGTAGTAACGGCCATCGATGGTCTCAAACGCGCATGTGTTCGGCGCAGTCGGAAAACACGATTCCAGATCTTTATAGAGATTGCTCATGGTCAGTTGTCTTGAAAGTCCGGCTTGGTTTTGTTTAAAAATGCGGTCACACCGCGCATGTAATCCTGAGTCTCCGAAAAATCCCAGCAGGATTCGATCTGAGCTGGAGAAAGCGCGCGTCCCTCATCCAAGGCGCTTAACAGCCGAATTAACCGCTTGTTGGACCGGGCCGCCAAGGGTGCGCCAGCTGCGATACGCTCAAGCGTGGCCAGCACCTCAGCCTCGTAGTCGGCCTGCTCCACAACGCGCTGCACGACCCCTTTGTGCAACGCCTCTTGGGCATGAAAGATCCGGCCCTCAAGCAATAATTCCGCAGCCACTGCCGGGCCCACAAGCCCAACAACCCCTGCCGCCTCAAACGGGGCCAGTGGGAACCCGAGCTTCAAGATAGGAACGCCGAACGTGCTGCGCTGGCTAGCAATTCGAATGTCACAGACGCATGCGATTTCAAGGCCGCCGCCCACGCATGGCCCATCAATGGCTGCCACCACGGGAATCGGGCAGTGCGCGATCGCGCGCAGTGCTGGCGCGATGAGCTCGAGATGATAGTGACGCACCTGCTCGCGTGTGGCACGGTGTTGGGCGAACTCCGTAATGTCTGCACCAGCCGCAAATGCTCCTTCTGCGCCACGAATCACCACCACGCGCAGATCGCTACGGGCCGCAATCTCAGAAAAACAATCGCGCAGCGCAGCCCACATGGCCACCGTGATGGCATTGAGCTGACCAGGGTGGCGGATTTCAACCACCGCGAGCCGCCCCTGCGCCCTCCACTCCACACTGCCCAGACTTCCGTTCGTCGTCGACGATTGGATCATGTTCACCCCCGCATCATTGAAAGCGGCCCTGGCGGGCTAACGCAATGATCGCGACACCGATGGCCACCATCGGGATACACAACCATTGACCCATCGACAACCCGAGCGACAACAGGCCAAGAAAATCATCGGGTTCGCGGGCAAACTCCGCCAGAAAACGCAGCACGCCGTAGCCGATGAGAAACGCGCCCGACACTGCACCGACCGCACGCGGTCTGCTCGAATACCACCAGAGCAGTACGAAAAGTAAAAGGCCCTCGAGGGCCATCTGGTAGAGCTGCGAGGGGTGCCGGGCTAATCCATCGCCGACTTGAGGAAACACCATGGCCCAGGGAATCTGTGCAGGATCAGCCACACGGCCCCAGAGTTCGCCGTTAATAAAGTTACCCAGACGACCGAACGCAAGGCCGAGCGGCACCATCGGGGCAATGAAATCCGTGAGCCGAAAAAAACCGATGCCACGCCGATACCCGAAGAATGCGATCGCCAGAATGACGCCCACCAAACCGCCATGAAACGCCATGCCCCCCTGCCAGATTGAGAAAATCTCAAGCGGGTGCGCAAGGTAGTAACCCGGCTTATAAAACAGCACGTAGCCGAGGCGGCCACCGAGCACGACACCCAGCACGCCATACAGCAAAAGGTCATCAAGCCCGCGGGCATCGACCGGCGCGGTGACGGCAGATCGCCCGCCCATTCGGAGCCGGCCCAACACAATGACCCCGACAAACGCACAGAGGTACATCAGGCCATACCAATGCACGGCCACTGGCCCCAAGGAGATAGCAACGGGATCAAACTGTGGATGGGTCAGCATGGAGCGTGCTTGCGTTCAAAGGAGTCTGAGTCGAGTGCGAGGGGATCCTACGGCATGGGCCATACGGCACAATATACCTTTTGCACCGCCAGGAGTCCTGCATGTCCCAGAGTTCATCGTCCTCCCCAAAACGCCTTAACGAACGCTCCCGCGTGGTTACCGAGGGCGTGGCCCGGGCGCCCAACCGATCCATGTACTACGCCATGGGGTACAAGGAAGAGGATTTCATCAACAAGCCGATGGTAGGCGTGGCCAACGGACACTCCACCATCACGCCGTGCAACAGCGGATTGCAGCCCCTGGCCGATGCTGCTGTTGCTGCACTCAAGCAAAACAACGCCAATCCTCAGCTTTTTGGCACCCCGACCATTTCCGATGGCATCGGGATGGGTACCGAGGGCATGAAGTACTCCTTGGTCTCGCGTGAGGTGATCGCTGACAGCATCGAGACCTGTGTGAATGGGCAGTGGATGGATGGCGTGGTCGTGATTGGCGGCTGCGATAAAAACATGCCTGGCGGCATGATGGCCATCGCTCGCACCAATGTGCCTGCGATTTATGTCTACGGCGGCACCATCAAGCCCGGGCACTACCTAGGCAAGGATCTCACCATTGTGTCTGCCTTTGAGGCGGTCGGCGAGTTCACGGCTGGGCGACTAAACGAGTCTGACTTTAAAGAAATTGAGAAGCGCTCCTGCCCAGGGTCAGGATCGTGCGGCGGCATGTATACCGCCAACACCATGAGCTCTGCCTTCGAGGCGCTGGGCATGAGCCTTCCCTATTCGTCCACCATGGCCAACGAAGATTGTGAGAAGACCGCAAGTGCGGCGGAATCGGCAAAGGTCTTGGTTGAGGCCATCAAGAAAGGGATCAAACCCCGAGACATCATCACCCGCGAATCCATCGAAAATGCGGTGGCCGTGATCATGGCCGTAGGCGGCTCGACAAACGCGGTACTTCACTTTCTGGCGATCGCCCACGCCGCAGAGGTGCAGTGGACGATCGATGATTTTGAGCGGGTCCGCCGAAAAGTTCCGGTGATTTGCGACTTGAAACCCTCGGGCCAATACGTGGCCACCGACCTGCACAAGGCCGGCGGCATTCCTCAGGTCATGAAAATCCTGCTCGACGCCGGCCTGCTGCACGGGCACTGCATCACCATCACCGGAAAAACCATCGCAGAGCTCTTGGCCGACGTGCCCTCAACCCCCCCGGCGGGGCAGGACGTGATTCGTCCGATCGCCAAGGCCCTCTACCCTCAGGGCCACCTGGCCATCCTGAAGGGAAACCTCTCCCCTGAGGGCTGCGTGGCGAAAATCACTGGTCTGAAAAACCCGGTCATCACGGGCCCAGCCCGTGTGTTCGATTCCGAGGACGCCGCCATGGAGGCCATCATGGCCCGTGCCATCAAGGCCGGCGACATCGTGGTCATCCGCTACGAAGGCCCCCGTGGGGGACCCGGTATGCGGGAGATGTTGGCTCCCACATCGGCCCTGGTCGGCCAAGGCCTCGGTGAATCCGTCGGCCTCATTACCGACGGCCGGTTCTCTGGGGGGACCTGGGGAATGGTGGTGGGCCATGTGGCCCCCGAGGCTGCCGTGGGCGGCCCCATCGGACTCATCAACGAAGGGGACTCGATCACCATTGATGCCCATCAGCAGCTCATCGCGCTGAACATCAGCGACGCCGAGTTCGCGGCCCGAAAGGCGGCCTGGACGCCCCCAAAGCCTCGGTATACCCGAGGCGTGCTGGCCAAGTTTGGCAAGCTCGCGTCCACGGCAAGCCGTGGCGCTGTGACCGATCCCGAACTTTCCCAGCCCGAGACCGTCAAACGATAATGAAAAAATGGCAAATGGCGCTAGAATGCGGGTCAACCAGTTGCCGTGGCAGCTCGTTATAACTGCAGTACCTTTGTAAAAATGCCGGTCACGCCCGGCGCTCACCGAGGAGATTTTTAATGCGTAAGTTTGTTGCTCTTTCTATCGCTGCAGGCCTGATGGCATCTGCTGGTTCCGCATTCGCCAGTGCCGACATGCTGAAAAAATACAACTGCACGGCCTGCCACGCCAATGACAAGAAAATGGTTGGCCCCTCATACAAAGACGTTGCTGCCAAGTACAAGGCCGACGGCGGTGCTGCTGAAAAACTGGCCAAGAAAATCAAGGCCGGTGGCGCAGGCGTATGGGGCCAGATCCCGATGCCCCCGCACCCCCAAGTGTCCGATGCCGATGCGCTGACACTGGCCAAGTACGTGCTGACCATCAAGTAATCGGTCAACACACCAGGCCTTCCGGCCTGGGCCTCGAAAAACCCTTCGATCACCTCGAAGGGTTTTTTGTTTTATCGTAGCCTCTATGAGTCTGCCCAGAGAATTCCGACGACTGCGCGTTGCACTGATTGGATTTGGTGATGTCGCCAAACGAACATTCGCACAACGCACCAAACTCGAATCACATGCACACGGTCCGCGCTTTATGTTGATCGGTCGACGCCAACTGCGCGATGCTGAACCAGGGTTGCAACGTGCTGCGCGCTTGAATCGGAGCCTGCTGATGCAGGCGGATCTCGACCAACGGCACGTTGTTGGCCGCATTGCGCGGATTGCAGACCATGCCATCGTCTACGTGCCCACGTCGGATGGCTATCGCAATGACCCCAGCAGAGATCACCGAGGCCAACTGTTGCGGCAGGCTTTCGCTGCGCGAACATCGCAGGCACGGCTGGTCTACCTGAGCACCACGGGTGTCTACGGCGACCATCACGGCGGCATGGTCGACGAACACTCCCCCTGCATCACGCGCCAATCACGTTCGCTGAGACGCCTGGACGCGGAGCAACAGCTTCGATCGATTGGGTCCCATATCTTGCGTGTGCCCGGTATCTATGGCCATGACCGGCTGCCACTGGCCCGGCTCCAAGCCAGGCAGCCCGCACTGGGCGAACACGATGATGTCTACACGAACCACATACACGCCGATGACCTGGCGCGAATCGCATGGATTGCCCTCTTT
>JBDLRC010000137.1:0-12147 GCA_039800265.1 Pseudomonadota bacterium | reverse complement strand
GGTGCAGCCGTTGGAGATTGAACTTCAAAAAACAACTTGCATCCTATGCAAGAATAAGCGGCATGAAAGAAGCTGAAGTTTCCTATTGGCCGCGGCGGGTTCACTACGGCGCTGGCAGTTTGAGCCGATTGGGCTCCATCGTGCAATACCTGGGCGGCAAGCGCGTCATGGTGATTTGCGGCCAAACGGTCGCAGGCGGCGTGATGCTGGAACAGGTCAAATCTGCGCTCGGTGTCCATTACGCCGGCGCATTCACCGATGTCCGCGCTCAAACGCCCTTGCCCGAACTCAGTCGCGCTGCTGCGCAGGTGCAAAACCTTGGGGCAGACACGGTGGTGTCCGTTGGAGGCGGCAGCGCCATCGATGCTGCCAAAGGGGTTGCGCTTTACCTGGCGACCGACGGCGACCTCCTGCCTTACTCCATCCGGTTCGCCGACCAGGGAATGGAGCGACGCAGGCTCGAGCGTTCACCCCTTCTGCACATTGCCGTTCCCACAACGGCGGGCTCGGGCAGCGATGTCATGCCGACAGCCGGCATCCGAGACCCCCAACAGAGCAAGAAGATCTTGTTCTGGGACGACCGATTGGTTCCTGATGCAACGATTCTCGATCCGGAGATGGCGGTGCACGCCGGAGCCAGGCTGACGGCTGCGAGCGGGATGACGGCCGTCGCGCGCTCCATTGAGGCGCTCTACTCCAAACACCGCAACCCCATGTCAACGGGCCTGGCACTGCACTCGGCCAGACTCCTGCTCAAGTGGCTGCCGGTTGCCGTCAAGCACCCTGATCACCTGGAGGCGCGCCAAAACTGTCAGATGGCTTGCGCCATGGCCAGTACCGCATCGATCAACGCGATGGCCTCCTTGGTTCACCCCCTCGGACATATCTTTGGGGGTCGGTATGGGCTGCAGCATGGCATTGCACATGCCATCTTGCTGCCACCGAGTATGGGCCGCCTGCTGCCTTGTATTGGCGCCGATTACAACGACGTCATGGACGCACTGGGTTGCCCGCGGGCATCGTCGGCCCAAGAGGCCGCCGCTCGTGCCAGTGGGGCATTGACCGCCCTGCTGCAAAGCTTGCCACTGCCGCAATCGTTGAAGGAGGTGGGCGTCAAGCGCGAAGATCTGCCCTTGATTGCATCAGCCGCCAGCAAAGAGTACATGCTGTCGAGTCTGCCCACGCCACTGAGCAGCAGCGATATCGAGCAGGTTCTGCAAGAGGCCTGGTAAGTGAGCCGGTAGCCCGGGGCGGGCTGGTCGCTTAAGCGGGCCTTCAGGACCAAGGCCTATTGCCGCATAAATTGCAGGTGGACGCGGTTGAACTGCTCGGCCCGCTCCCATTGCGGCCAATGTCCGCAACCGGTGAGGATCTCCAACTGGCTGCCGCGGATAAGCCCTGCCAGCTTCTCGCCCACCGAGACAGGGAAGGTCGGGTCGTCCGTGGTCCAAAGCACCAAAGTCGGAACCGTGATGCGGCTCCAATGCTCGTCGGGGATGATGTTGCGCTGGCGAATTTCTGGAATCTGCAGGCACAAAATGCGGCGGGTCGCCTCCACCATGCCCTCAACCAAATAAGCTCGCCGCCGCGTGGCCACCAGCTCATCGGTGACGGCAGCCGGGTTGGACATCAAGATTTCGAGTCGCTGTCGAACGACTTCGGTCGTCGGGTTCTGAGCCGCTGCCAGTGTTTTTTCGTAGACCGCCTTCATGCCCGCGGCATTGGAATGTGCGCCGCCAGTGGTGTTGAGGCACAAGCGCCGGACGCGCTCGGGGTGATCCAGGCAGAACCTGCCCGCAACCCACCCCCCGAGAGACTGACCGGAAATAAGAACGCTGTCTAACTTGAAGGCATCCAGCACATCGCGCAGATGCGCGGCGTACTGCGGGATTTCGTAATCGATGTCCGGCTTGTCGGTATAGCCGTGCCCCAGCATGTCGATCGCAATGACATCGAAGTGTTGGGCGTGCTCCGCAATATTTCGCATGTAGGTTTCGATGTGGCCGGTGGTTCCGTGCAGCAGCACCAAAGGCGGGGCGTCGGGCCTGCCCGCTCGAAGGTAGCGGGTTCGCACGCCACGTGCATCGATATAGCCCTGCGTGAAAGGGACACCCATCAGGTGCTCCCACATGCTTGCCTGACCGGGCTGAGGAATGTTGGGATTTGTCACGCTTGCTCCATCTAGGTTAAGACAAAAGGGCCTCTGGCGGCGAACTGGCGTCATCCACGCTTTGTCGGATCGGCATAGCGCTTCGGGCCAGCGGGCGTAAAAACCCAGAGAGCCATCTGAGTGCGGTCTCGGCTGTCTGTTTTCGTGCCCGCCTGCACTGCCGCAGTGAGCGCGTCAAATGCAGACTTCAAATCTTCGGCCTCGACCTCATAGGCCGTGGCGTAGCGATAAGGATGAGGCCCGGGCTTGTACTGGTCGGCACTGAGTTCATAACGGCAAGCGCTGACAAAACCCGGAGCCTGCAGCACCTCGGGAATATGGTGCTCGTCGAGCCATTGGGTCATGTCTTGATCGCGCCCAGGTAGCGCATTGCTAAACGCGAGCAACAAGTGTTTGGTCATATCAAATGCCTCAATCCAACGGTTTCAATCCATGCGCGCGACTGCCAATCACGGCCACCCCTTCGGCGATCGCCAGACCGCTTCAAGTGGCAGGCTTGCCCTGATCGCCTGCAGCCTTCTGCCAGGTGGGTGCATGTCCGGGGGGGACGTCATAAAAATTAAGCGTCATCGCCACCATGGTGTAGAGCCCAATCAAGCCGATGAGGTCACTCACACCCTTGTGTCCGAACACCCGCATGGAGCGATCGTAAAGATCGTCGTCGATATGCCGCACCGTATGCAAGGCCGCGACCAGCTCCCACGTCAGGCTCTCCACCGCATCCTCGAACACAGGACGCAAGCCCTTGGAGATCGCATCGATCTGCTCCTGAGTGATCCCAGCCTTCAAGGCATGACGCGTGTGGGCGTCCCATTCATATTTGGCGTCCCAGAAATGCGCGTGCACCAGAACCAAGATTTCCTTTTGTCGCTTGCTCACCGGGGCGAACTGAGACAGGTAAAGACCGAAAGGCTCTGCAACATCAAGAAAATCCATGTTGTGGAGCCAAGCGCGTAGATTGACCATCACGCGCCCTCTCGGACCCTGCTCTATGTGCCGCACCATTTGCTGCTGTCGATCGGTGCGCAGCTGCGGGGGGATTTCGAAGTCGCGTCGAAGAACGCTCTGAGTTGACATGGCGATGACCCTGATGGTTGAAGACGACGGGGACGATGCGTCAGTGCGCATCAGGCATGCCGGGGCGCTCGGGCCCGCCCGGCGACGGTGCGCGTATGCCTTGGTCAAAGGCAAACTGGCGCTGCTGTCCTGCGACCAAACGCGATTGCGCGGTGCCCGCCCGGCGGTCATGCCCCCACAGACTGGGCCCAAACAGTTCATGGGGTTGCCAGTTCGGCCCCACCAGCCTGCCCCCCCAGCCGTACTCGAGGGCAAACCCGCTGGGGGTTCGCACATAAAACGATGTCATGTAGTCGTTGGAGTGCCGCCCAAGCGACGAGGTAATGGCGTCCGGGTAGTCACGCAAAGCGACGTCGTAGGCGCGGCCCAGATCATCAAATTCGTTCACCTCCACCAGCAAATGCGCGATGCCGCGCACAGGACTTTCAGACAGCGCAATCGAATGGTGCCGGGGGTTGACGTGCATGAAAACTCGCCGATTGGGCTGTGTAATGAAGTCACTCACGCGAAATCCCAGAACATCGCAATAAAAGTTTTTACTCTGGTCAAAGTCAGTCGTCATCAGCACCGCATGACCAAACCCCAGATCGCCCGCGCAAAATCCCCCCATCGCACGCGAAGGCACGAAGGCTTGCGCGTCATCGGCGAGGCCGCAAAACAGTTCAATGGCCTGCCCCATGGGGTCGGTCAGTCGAAAAAAGGCATCGACGCCCCGAAAGGCCGCCTCCTGCGGGCTGCCGTGCTGCACCGTGATGCCGGCCGCTGCAAGGCGGCGCTGTGCATCGGCGAGGGCATCGCGGCCCTCGACCTCGAAACCGAGGTAGGTGCCAAGGTCCTCAGAAGATTGCGTGATCAGCATGCGTTGGCATTTGGCGTCCAGCCGCAAACGCAAGGCCTTGCCCCCCCCAGGAGCCTCGGCGTCGCAAACCTGAGCCCCCAGGAGACCGCTGGCGAATGTCCTCCAGGACTCCAGATCCTTCGCGGCGAACCCTGCGTAACCCAAAGACCGGATGTTCATGTCGTGGCCCTCATCGTCTGGCGCACAACAGGCGAGCGCCCTCCTGCTGCTTCGCGCCGATTGAGCATCATTCCAGCGTGATGTTCGTTGCCCTGATCACCTGGCCCCATCGATCGTGTTCGCGATTGACGAGTGCGGCAAATGAGGCCGTGGAGCCCACGATCACCTCCATGCCCCGAGCCTCCAGAGAGGCACGGACAGCAGCAGTGGTGTAGGCCTTGTGAAAATCTCTCTGAAGACGCTCGACCACGGCCGCGGGCATGCCCATCGGGCCAAACAAACCCTGCCAGTTCATCATCTCGAAGTTGGGAACCGATTCGGAGATGGACGGCACATCGGGCAGCAGCGATGTGCGCTTGGACTCGGTCATCCCCAAGATTTTCAGTCGCCCCGCCGCTTGAAACGTCAGTGCGGCCGACAGCGTGAGGAAAGCCAAATCCACTTGCCCGCCCACCAAGTCATTGGCCGCAGGGGCTCCCCCCTGGTAGGGAACGTGTATCCACTGAATCCCGGCGAGTTGCGACATCAGGGCGCCCGCCAGGTGGTGTGGGCTCGCAATACCCGACGACGCGTAACGCAGCCTGCCCGGATTTTGTTTGGCGTAGGCGATCAACTCGGCCAGGTTTTTGGCAGGCACCGAGGGATGTGCGGCCAAGCACATCAAGGGCTGGACCAGGGCGCAAATGGGCGCGAGGTCTCTTTTTGCCTGGAAGCTCGAACTCTTCAAGACATGGGCATTGATGGCGTTGGTCGAAATATTGCCCATCATGACCGTGTAACCGTCGGCAGGCGCTCGGGCAACGTACTCCCCGGCGATATTGCCGGTAGCGCCAGGCCTGTGCACCAAAACCACCGGCTGACCCAGCGACTCCTGCAACTGCGGAGCCGCGGCCCGCGCAATGACATCGGTCGGGCCACCCGGTGGAAACGGTACGACGATATTGATTGGACGATTGGGATACTGCTGCGCGCGCAGGCCAAGCGGCCAACCCGTCATTGCTGCGCCACCCAAAAGTACAAGCGTGCGACGTTTTGTCGATAGCATGATGCCTCCTCCCTCTTTTATTGCATTCTAGGATGTCAATTGCATCCAACAGAACAACAGGCCCCGCCGGTCAAGCTCGCAAAGCTGCGGGCCAGACCCGTCCCCTGACCGTGTCCTGGATGAAACATCCTCAGTCGATTTTCAGCTTGGCAGCGCGGACAATTTTTCCGTACGCCTCGAAGTCGGCCTTCACCATGGCCGCGTACTGGCGCGGAGTCACTGACCCATCTGCCGACAAAAGCCCCGCCTGGGCGAACTTGGCACGCACCTCCGGACTTGAAGCGGCGCGGCCAAGTTCCCGATTGAGCGCCTCGACGATCTGCGGCGGCGTTTTGGAATTGGCAAAGGTCCCGATGGTGATGGGCAGGTCCATCGCTCCCCCACCGGCTTCCTCCACAGTCGGAATATTCGGTGTGGCACTGATGCGCTTGGCCGATGCAACGGCAAGCACCTTCAACTTGCCCGCCTCCGCCTGCGGGGCCGCACTGTTGTAGCCCAGGAAAGCCACGCCCACATCACCGGCTACCAGGGCCTGGATGGTTTGTCCGGCGCCCCTGTACGGGATGTGGGTCATGTTGAGCCCCATCTCCAACTTGAGCTGCTCCATCAACAACTGATGCGAGGATCCATTGCCCGACGATCCGTACGGCAGTCCCGGCTTGGCTTTGACATAGGCAATGAGTTCCTTGAGTGTGTTCACACCCAAACTGGCATTGACGCACAGATACAAGAGTCCAATTGCAATCGGCGCGACGGGGGTGACGTTCTCGGCAAAGGGGTTGGAATTGGTCAGGTGCGGCGCAATCGCATAACTGCCACTCTCGATCAACACAACAGACGACCCATCCGCAGGCGCACTGTTCAATGCGTTGAGGGCGACGATGCCGCCCGCACCAATGCGGTTTTCCACAATGACGGGTCTGCCCGTGGTCGTGGTGATTTGCTGCCCGATGATTCGGGCCATCAGATCCGGAATCCCACCGGCTGCCGTGGCCACAATGATGCGCAGCGGTGGCTCCCCGCTCTTGGCCTGGGCATGGGCGCGATGGGCCACGCCCGATGACATCAAGGCCAACAGCAAAGCCCGCCGGTTGAAAGAATCCAAACGCAATTTCGCCTTGCTTGGCTTGACTGAATGCTCCATGAAATGCTCCTCCTAATGGTTTTTCAAAAACATGTTGACCTCATGCATGGCGAAGAGGTCCCTCCCAACCAAAGACTCAGCGATCCTGACGAACAAAGGCATCGGCTTGACGCCAGTCCATCACAGGTGAAGAAACAAGGGCGTCGGCAAATTCCTTCGGGTCATACCCAGGTCCGACGCCAAGGTCTCCCACGGTTGAATCGGCTGACGTGTGCCGGGCCGCTGCGCACAGCCGGCAGTTCGACAAGAACTTGCTGATCACCCGATGCGCCTCCGGTCCAGCCGCCCGCGTCTCCTCGACGATGACTTGTCCAGCTTTGGTGGTCAGCTCAATCCGGCCATCAAAGCTTTTCCCCAATCCGGGATCGTTGCGGTGGACCACCCGGTGGGCCATCTCAAGAACATCGGCCCTGTCACGATTGACCCGATCCAGACTGGCCAGGTCCACCCGCTGGTCCAGCAGAGCGATCGCCACCTGATAGGGCAGGCTTGCAATGGCCTCCATCTCAGTGCCGAATTTCAGCTTGGCAGGCCGGGGCTCGGCCACGACGGAGGCAGCCCAGGGAGCAATCACGCAAACCACCGAGGAGACGTCCGATGCGCTGAGCTGATGCTCGCGCAAGATAGCCAGCACCGCGTCGATATAGGGCTGGATCACGTGCGCGCACGGGTAGTACTTGAAGTCGGCTTTGGTCCCCAACCACTGACGCCCCAACTCTGAGGTCAACCCGCTTCTGTCCAACTCGACTTGTCCGACGAATGAATTGAACAGATTGCTGGGACCATCCAGCACATGCTTGGGCCCGCGAAAACCCTCGGCCGCCAGGCTTGCAGCCACTATTGCGCCATGCGCCGACCAGCCCGCATGCAGCCATTTAGACCAAGTGCCGTCACTGATGAAAGCGTTCAGGCCACCCGACATGCTGCAGGCCAGTCCGATGGCACTGGCGATTTGATCGCCACTCAGTCTCATGACCCGCCCTGCGGTGACCGCTGCGGCCACAGGCCCGACCACACCCGTCGCATGAAAACCTTGCGCGCCCAGTCGTCTTCCAAACACGGAGCCGACTCGAGCCGCCACTTCGTAGCCGGCCACAACCGCAGCGCCAAAATCCTCGGCCCGTGCATCGCAAGACCGGGCTAGGGCCAGGGCCGTCGGCACAATGACGCTACCCGGATGGACCACCGAATCGGCAAAGGTGTCGTCGTAATCGCGACAGTGCGCCAGTGTTCCAGTGAGCAAGGCTTGTGCAGACGGATCCCATGCCTGTGCGCTTGACTTCGACCGGCCATTGGCGAGCAAAGCCAGCTTTTCCGTCATGCGGCGGGCAGCCGCTCCCGCTTCAGTGGTGAGCCCCACCCGGATGAGGCCAAGACTGTCAAGCAGACGCAGCTTGGCATCGGCTCTGCTGGACTCGGGTATCGCCTCCCACTCAAGCGCTGAGGCCCAAGCCCCGATAGCCTCGGAGTGCGTTGGCGAAGGCTCTACAGAGGATCGCTCGCTCATCACAGGACTCCCCGATTCCCGGGGCCGGTGCGGCCCATTGCAGGAAACAGGGCGTAAACGGCCACGGGCAGCGCCATTGCAGCCGGACTGGGATGCTTCGGAGGGCGACGTACAGCGTTACACATGGTGCACTAAATTTTATTTAGTGCAATTGCGACAGTGGACAGGGTAAACCCTTTCCGGTGAAAGCAAACCCGTTGGCCTTTTGCCTTAAGTGTGGATCAATCAGCATGTAGCTGCGCCCATTGCCACTCGGGACGGGAAGTCATGCCGAACTTCTAAGTTGCATTGATAGCAACCGATGCCATATACTGCAACCGAAAAACTACAATTGCAAACACTTTTTGGAGCTGGCGATGGGACTTAGAACGGGCAAACAATACGTTGAGAACCTTCGCCGTGGCGAGCGGGAAGTTTGGCTGCGAGGCCAAAGAATTGCCGACGTCACGACGCACCCCGCATTCGCCAGGCCCCTTGCGCACACCGCTGGCTTGTTCGATCTTCAGCACGACCCGGCGCACGCCGATGTCCTGACCTGGAAGACCGAATCGGGTCAGACCGTCAGCACCGCATTCCTGCCCTGCCGAACCAAAGAAGACCTGGCCAAACGCGCTGCCGCCTATCGCATTACAGCGGAGGCCACTTTGGGGATGATGGGGCGCTCTCCCGACTTTCTGGGCAGTGTGATCTACGGGTTTTCCGAATCGGCCGATCTGCTTGAGCCGCTGGGCGGCGAGTTTGCCCAGAACTTGCGGGATTACGCTGCATTGGTTCGAGACGAAGACCTGTTCTTGACCCATGCGATCGTGACGCCGCAGATTGATCGGTCCAAGGGGTCAACCGCTCAGGCCGAAGAATTTTTGCACCTGGGGGTTGTGCGTGAAACCCCAGAAGGGCTGGTGGTGCGCGGCGCGCGGATGCTGGCCACCATGGGCCCCATCGCTGATGAAGTGATGGTCTACAGCACCGCCCACCAGAAGGAAGAAGACTCCAACTACGTTTTCATTTTCGCAATGCCCATCGCCACGCCGGGCATTCGACAAATCTGCCGCGAACCCTACGACGACGGCAATCGACTGCCTGAAAATCATCCGATGGCGTCGAACTTTGAGGACAGTGACACGCTGATCATCTTCGACGACGTCCTGGTGCCATGGAAGCGCGTTTTTGCTTACAACAACGTCCCCGTCATCAACACGTTCCATGCACAAAACAGCGGGAAAAACCACTCCAGCCACCAAGCCGCGGTACGCGGACTCGTCAAGCTCGAATTCGTGGTTGGCCTGTTAATGGAAGTGGTCAAGGCCAACGGGTCGGAGAAGTTTCTGCATGTGCAGCAAATGGTGGGCGAGTGTGTTCACTACATAGAACTCATGAAGAGTTGCTTGGCACGCGCGCTGTCTGAGGCCGAACCAGGCCCTGGTGGCACGCTCAAACCGCCGCTGATTGCCACGAACACCGGCAGGATGTTGACCTCTCGCTTCTACTCGCGAATCATCGAGATCATGCAGATCGTGGGTGCCGGCGGTATGCAGATGATGCCGTCTATGGAGGACTTTGACAGCCCCATCGCTGCAGATGTGCGCAAGTACTACCAAGGCGCAGCGGGCGTGGATGCCGAAAAGAGAGTCAAGCTCTACAAGATGGCGTGGGACATTTGTGGCGAGGCCTTTGGGGCACGTCAAGTTCAATACGAGCGCTACCACCAGGGCGATCCTGTGCGCAATATGGCGGGCCTGTTTCTGACCTACGACAAGTCGGTGTGTTTGGGTCTGGTCGAACGCGCGATTCGGACCACCCAGTCAGAGCCGCTTGCGATCGTGTCTGATCCGGTAGGCACCACACACGACGCTGCAAGCCCGCGGCCCGTCCTGTCTCTGGTCTCGGTCGCCTGACCGCGTCTGACGGGATCTGGAGTCGGGCCTGGATCGGGCCACGAAAGCCTCGCCGGCGTCGTTGGACACGGCGCACTCGGCTTAAGCCGCAAGCGCCTCAAGGCAATTGGCTTGATTGCATAATAGAAGCGACCTCTCGCGATGACGCAGCAGTGGGTGCGGCCGCCCTCGCCCACCGGGTTTCGCGAATTTTGGAGACGCATGCATCATGGCTGAGCAGCAAGGCATTCAATCAGTAGACGCAGCGGTGCGCATCCTGCGAGCGATGGCGAGCGTGAACCGTCCCATGAGCCTGAAGGATATCGCCAGCGCTGCGCACATGACCGCAAGCAACACGCACCGGTATCTGGTGAGCTTCATCAAGGCCCAACTTGTCTGCCAGGAAAGCAGCAGCGGCAAATACGACCTGGGGCCTTTTGCGCTGCATCTCGGCCTGGCCGCGATGTCTCGAACAGACTCGATCACGGTCGCCACACAGGTTCTGCACGAATTGCTGGCAGAGATCGACCTGCCGGTCACCTTGTCGGTCTGGACACCGGATGGACCGACGATGATTCGATGGCTCGATGCAAGCCACCCGCTGACCGTCAATCACAAAACTGGATCCAGGTCCCCGATGCTCACCAGTGCGAGCGGTCGCGTTTTCCTGACCTTCGAATCTGGCGAAAAAATCAAAAATGTCCTCGCCGCAGAGATCCGCGCCAGAAAGAGCCGAAAAGAAACGACCCTGATCAGCCCGGAGGATGTGTCGGCTCTTCGCTCTGAAGTGCGCCGGCACGGATTGGGACGCTCTATTGGCGAAAGGGTCAATGGCATCAACGGGCTGAGCGCCCCCATCTTTGATGCGCTGGGCCAACTTGCCCTGACCATCTCCACAGTGGGCCTGGAGCATAGCTTCGATCCCAGCTATGGCGGCATCGTGGCCCGTGCGCTGCGAGCGGCAGCAGACCGGGCCTCCATTCTTTTAGGCTACCGTCCTCACCTTCAACCCATCGCTGAGGAAGAGCAAGCGCTCTCGCACGGGCAAAAAAAACCCCGCCGCAAAAGCAGCCAGATCTGATGCGCCGTGACCCCATGTGGCCTCATGGTCTGGCCGTACGGGACTGAGCCCGCCGGCTCGCGCACGATCCGATCACATCGCCATTGGGAGGCTCCTTGAAGAACGTTTATCGGCCCGTGGGCTCCGGCCTCGATCGACCCGAATCGGTTCTCGCCTTGAAGGATGGCCGCGTCTACGCGAGCGATCGCAAAAGAGGCGTGGTTCGCGTTCTTGCGCAGCCCACCAGCCAAAACCCTGAACCCGTCGTTGCGAGTTCGGATTTCTTGCCCAACGGGATCGCACTGCTGGCCGATGGAACTTTTCTTGTGGCCAACCTTGGCTCAGAAGGCGGCATTTGGCATCTGACAGAGCCCAATCAAATCAGACCGTATCGAGGCCTGGCCGGGCAGACGCCGGCAGGATCTGTCGGATTTGTGTTCCCGGACTCTGAGGGCCGAATCTGGATGGCCTTGACCACGAAGACGCAGCCCCGCGAGTGCGCTTACCGCAAGAGCGTGGCGGACGGAGCGATTGCCATGATCAATGCCCGGGGTCTTGTGCAGATCCTGGCCACCGGCCTGGGCTTTCCCAACGAGGTTCGGGTGCATCCCAGCGGGCAATGGCTCTACGTCACCGAGACCTTCGCAAGAAGACTCACCCGGTTTGAAATCTCAAGGAGCGGGGAGTTGTCGAAGAAGGAGACCGTCTGCCAGTTCGGCGCGGGTGTCTGGCCTGATGGATTCGAGTTCGATACGGCTGGCAACGTGTGGGTGACGAGCGTCGTGAGCAACCGATTGATTTGCGTTTATCCGGACGGCACCGCCGAAACTTTTATCAGCGACTGCGAAGAAAGTCTTGTGGCAGGCGCTGAAGAAAATTTTCAGGCGGATCGTTTTGGACTCCAGGATCTTGCAGCGGGCAAGACCGCAACCCTGGGAAACGTGTCAAGCATCGCCTTCGCAGGCCCCGATCGGCACACGGTCTACCTCGGAAATCTCAGCAACACCTGCTTGACTCAATGGCGATCGCCGACACAAGGGATAGAGCCACTGCACTGGTCTTACGGGCCTACGGTGTTGGACTAAAGGGGGATATACGCAGGACGCAACGCCGCAGTGGCTTGACGGCAGGACTGCGGCCAGATCAGGGCTCGGGGCAGCAAGGGGCGCGTACCGAAAAAATGCTCACGTCGCGTGAGCATCTATCTGAATCTTCGGCCTCGCCAGAGGAGAAACGCCGTTGGATCTCAGAG
>JBDLRC010000136.1:0-3492 GCA_039800265.1 Pseudomonadota bacterium | reverse complement strand
CGGATGGGTTTTAGCGTCAATGTTTGGATTGACACGCAACGAGATGGGCGCATGTGTGTTGCACGATTGGGCGACCTCAGAGATGCGATGGAGTTCGGCCTCAGACTCCACATTGATGCATTTCACCCCCGCCTGGAGCGCCTGTTGAATTTCATCTCGGCGTTTGCCCACGCCCGAGAACACCACGCGGTCGGCCCGTCCACCTGCGGCGAGCACCCGTTGCAATTCACCGGCCGACACAATGTCAAAGCCCGCCCCGAGTTTTGCCAGCAGACTGATGATGGCGATATTCGGATTCGCTTTCAGGGCGTAACAAATCTGCACACGCCGATGTTGGCTGGCATGAGCAAAGGATTGGTAGGCCTGCACAATCGCCCGCTCGGAGTAAACATAGGTTGGGGTGCCAAAGTCGTGGGCAACGGCCGATAAAGGCGTTCCCTCGCAGCACAACTCACCGTTGGGCCCAAAGGCAAACGGTGTGTCGCGCAGTGCGCCAATCGGTGTTGGTGTACGGGTCATGGTTTGCTGGGCGCCGGCGCATCTTGGGGCGCCGGGAATTGGGGTTTTGGCAGGGTCAGGGGCCCTTTTTGGCCGCAGCCGACTAGAATCACTGCGCTTAAAGCAGCCGTTATCAGCCGGCGAGCAGATCGTCTTGGATTCATCATGGAGCAGAAGTATGACCGAAACTGAGTTTCTCGATCGGATGCATCGGGTGTGGTCGGACATCGAGTCACGGGTCGACCAGTGGGTGGATCAGCACGATGTGGATATCGAGAGTCACCGCCAGGGCCCGGTGCTCGAGCTTGAGTTTGCATCAGGACGAAAAATCATCGTCAATGCCCAGACCCCGATGCAGCAAATCTGGCTGGCTTCACCGAGGGGGGCGTTCCATTTTGAGTGGGCCGAGCCCGTTTGGCGCGATACGCGCTCCGGTCAGGATTTCTGGCAGGTGCTGGCCCAGCAGGCCAGTCAAGAGGTGGGCCTGCCATTATCCTGAAGGCACGCGCAGGGCGAAGGGCGGGTTAACGAAGGCCTACGCTGGCCACGCCCACTCCCGGGCGGCTTTCTTGCGTGTAGTACTCACCACCGATCTGAAGCACGCCGTTGGGCATGGTGCGCACCATCGCGGGCGACTTGGCAAGGGCCACCTTCATGTAGTCCATCCAGATCGGCAGTGCGAGTCCACCGCCGGTCTCGCGGTCGCCAAGCTTGCGCGGAGTGTCGTAGCCGACCCAGGCGACGCCGACGGCATTGCCACCGTAGCCGGCGAACCATGCATCCATGGAGTCATTGGTTGTGCCGGTTTTTCCAGCAAGATCGTTGCGCCCTAGCTGGAGTGCCCGCGTGGCGGTTCCGGATTTCACCACCTCTTGCATCAGGCTGTCCATGATGAAGGCATGCCGGGGATCGATCACCCGCTGACTCTCGGTGCCGGCCTTCACCGGCTGTGCCTTGGCGATTACCTTGCCCCGCAAATCCACCACACGGTCAATGATGTAGGGATTGATACGGTATCCACCATTGGCAAACACAGCGTAGCCACTGGCCATTTGCATCAGCGTGACCGATCCTGCGCCGAGCGCCATCGTAAGGTAGGGTGGATTTTTCTCCGGCTCGAATCCGAATCGCGTCACATAGTCTTGGGCGTAGCGTGGGCCAATGCTATGCAGCACACGAATCGAGACCATGTTTTTTGATTTGGCCAATCCGGTGCGCATCGGCATGGGGCCATCAAATTTTCCGTCGTAGTTTTTGGGCTCCCAGGCCTGCCCGCCGGTCTGCCCCGGATCGAATTGCACCTGACTGTCATTCACGATGGTTGCAGGCGAAAAACCCCGTGTCAGGGCGGCAGAGTAGATAAAGGGTTTGAAAGCAGAGCCCGGCTGGCGCCAGGCCTGCGTCACGCGGTTAAATTTGTTGCGATTGAAATCGAACCCTCCGACCAGAGCACGTATCGCGCCGGACTGGGTGTTGAGGGCGATAAAGCCTGATTCCACTTCGGGCATTTGCAGGATCTCAAACTCACCGTTAGCCAGCCGCGAAATACGCACGATGGCGCCCTTGCGAATGCGCTTGGCGGGAGCCGCCACGCTGGAGAGGCCCTGGCTTGCAAATTTGAGCCCTTCGCCGGTGATCTCGATGCGTTGGCCACGGCTTCGACGGACCACGACTTTGTCCTCGGCCACGTCGGTCACCACGGCAGTCAAGAGCTCTTCACTGTCAGGCCGATCACTGAGCGCATCATCAATCGCATCCTCCAGTGCATCGCGTGATCCTGGCAGCGTGATGAAGGCCTCGGGGCCGCGCCAGCCTTGCCGTCGATCAAACTCCAATAAGCCCGTACGCACCGCTTTGTTGGCGGCCCGCTGCTCGTCTGCGGTAATGGTGGTGTACACCGTAAGGCCCCGCGTATAGGCCTCGTCTTTAAACTGATCAAACACCAGCTGACGCACCATTTCGGCCACATAGCTTGCACGGACCGGGAATTCATCGATCTTGCCAATCACCGTGATTTTTTCACGCTTGGCCGCCTCGGCCTGACGCATGTTGATCAATCCTAGTTTTTGCATCCGGCCCAGCACGTAATGCTGGCGCACTGTGGCCCGATTCAGATTGGTTGCAGGGTTAAACGCCGATGGGGCCTTGGGCAGGCCGGCCAACATCGCCGCTTCTGCAAGAGAGATTTGGGTAATTTCTTTTCCGAAGTAGGTCTGCGATGCGGCGGCGAATCCGTAGGCCCGCTTGCCTAAATAAATCTGATTGAGGTAGAGCTCGAGAATCTGGTTTTTAGTGAGCTTGCGTTCAATCTCGGAGGCCAACAGCACTTCGTAAATTTTTCGCGTAAAGGTTTTCTCGCTGGAGAGAAAAAAGTTTCGGGCCACCTGCATGGTGATCGTGCTCGCGCCCTGCGAGCGGCTGCCCGAGAAGACGTTAGCGACCATGGCCCTTGCGATGCCCGTGAAGTCAATTCCACGGTGCTGAAAGAAGGCATCGTCTTCGGCCGCCAAGATGGCTTGAACAAGGTGTTTGGGCACATCGGGAAGGCGGACCAGGCTTCGGCGCTCCTCTCCGAATTCGCCGATCAGCACACCATCGGCCGTCATGATGCGCAAGGGCATCTTCGGGTTGTAGTCGGCCACCGCGGTAATGGAGGGAAGCCGCGGCGTGGCCAGTGCAATCACCAGCAGGCCGATCGCGATTGCCGCGATCAACCCTGCGATCAGAACCCCCAACCAGCGCAATACCGTTGCCATGGGGGTGAGTGTATCGCCTGATAGACTCGACCCATGCGCAATATCGTGTTTATTGGGCTGATGGGGGCCGGAAAGACAACGGTGGGACGGCGACTGGCCAAGCGCCACCAGTGGCCTTTTTTAGACACCGACCATGAGATTGAGGCGCGCTGTGGCGCCTCGGTAGCGACCATTTTTGATCTTGAGGGTGAGGATGGGTTTCGTCGCCGCGAGGCTAAAGTGATCGCCGACATCATGG
>JBDLRC010000135.1:0-5247 GCA_039800265.1 Pseudomonadota bacterium | reverse complement strand
GAACTCGACATCACAAAGCCGCGCACCATGCCGGTATTGGGTTGGGATTTCGATCGAACCAAGCGCATCTGCGTTTGGTATGTTTTATGGTATGCCGAAACAAAAAAGCGCCCGGAAGGCGCGTATTTGCTTGGTATCTGGCGGAGACTGTGAGATTCGAACTCACGGAAGGGTCACCCCTTCGGCAGTTTTCAAGACTGCTGGTTTAAACCACTCACCCAAGTCTCCTGGCGTCGGCCGCTGCGGTGCTGGACCGTGCGGCAACGGGCCGTAGTTTAACGGGCTTGGGCAAGGCCAAGGCGCACGATGCCGTAGGCCGGTACGCCCCAGAGGGCGCGAAAGCCTGGGCACAGCCAGGCGGTGGCCAGGTTGTAGCCGTCGAGTACGGCGTGCTCTGAGAGCTTGCGCAGGCGCGGGTCGATCGCGGTGAAGTCGCTCATTTGTCGGGCGCCCCAGGCAAACTGCGCATCGGTATGCGATACCGACGGATGCAAACTGGCCCAGCCAGTGGCCATCCAGCTCAGGCTGTCGCAGACCAGTTCGGAGCCCGGCGGCGCATGGCAGGCAAATTCGCGCAGCACATGCATGACCTCTTCGGGCTGCAGGTACATCAGCACCCCCTCAAGCATGACCCACACCGGCGGTGCGTGCGGCCCTCGGGGCAAACCGAGCGATCGCCACCAGTGCGCCCGACGCAGGTCGACGCTGGCACTGTGATGGCGCGGACCCAGTGTGGGCAACAAGCTCTCGCGCAGCGCCATCACGGCCGGCAGGTCGGCGTCGAGCCAGTGGTTGTCTTGCCGGTCAAGCCACTGAAAATAGGACGACAGCCCGCAGCCTAGATTGACGCCCCAGCCTTGCCGATGCCGGGTAAAAAAATCCGTGGCCAACTGGCGGAAGATACGCGTGCGCGAGAGCACACCATACACACTCAGGCGGTCTTGCAAAAACTCCTCAATATCGTCTTCGTCCTCATGCAAGCCCGCCAGCGCAATCGCAGCGCAGCGGTCTTGAACGGCCATGTCGGGAAAGAGCTGATCGCCATAGGCGCGCGCGACCAGCGGAATGAGCAAGGTGGTTTCGACAGGCTCCAAGCCATGCCTGCCTCCCAGCAAAGAAGCCGCCTGGGTGCTGGCAGCGTTTGAATGGGGCACGGATTGGAGGGCCATGGCCCATCATCGGGCCTACCGCACGGGCCCGGTGTGGTCGGGCAAGTGAGACATTGAAACAGGCTGCAGGCGCGAGTAAGCGCCGATGCTTGACTCAGGGGTGACTGCTGCGCTTGTCGCAGGCCAGCGCGTGAGGCTCTTGCGCGCGGCGCAAAGCGAGCCTGCTGTCAGAAGACGCCGCTGTGCGATCCCCGTCGATCAATGACACCGAACCGGGCGTTCTAACTCCGCACAGTGCCAAAACGTTTACTAGGATGCGGATAGGTTCTGAAGGGGGTGCCGATGGGTGCGAATCGGTCCAAACCCAACACCCGGCCCCAAGAACCATCTCAAAACCATTTCATAACCATCTCATGCCCACAGCGGCTCGCCCTGCCCGACCCGAATGGACTCCATCGGCTTGGGCCCAGGCCCTTCAACCTCTTCCCAAGGAAACACCATGAGCCGCCGTCACATCCTACAAAACGCCATCCTCGCCACCGTGCTCGCAGCCACGGTCGGCTGTACGTCAACGCCCACCCAAGAGGGCACGGGCGAATACCTCGATGACACCTGGATCACGACCCGAATCAAGGCCGCCCTGTTTAACGAGTCGACCTTGAAAGCCACCGAGATCAACGTCGAAACCTTCAAGGGTCAGGTGCAGTTGAGTGGGTTCGTCAACTCAAGCCGAGACATCAGCAAGGCCATCGAGATCGCCCAATCCACCAAGGGCGTCAAGAGCGTAAGGAACGACATGCGCATTAAAGGTCAGTGAGCAAGACGCCCGAGCAGACAGCGAACCTGCTCGCGCAGGCTCGTCTTTTTTTGGCGGGGCAGAAGAGATGGTTTAACCAACTGGCCCCGTTTTCAGGCCTCGGTGGCAGTGACGCGCATGGTGGCATCCTCGAGGCGATGGCCATAGGGTCGCACAGGACGCGGCGCCGAACCCAACCGCACTCCCCTGCAAGTCCGACGAGATCGCCCTCCTGAGCCCCTCATAGACCCTATTTGGACGTGTCCTAAACTCGGCCCGAGTGGGTGAACAGCGACCACGGGAGCTGGTTTCGATGCTCCAGGCCTGTGCTGGGTTCAGCGTCTGCCTCAAAAACACTGACACCAAAGCTATTCGAGCATGAAATCATCTGCAGTCCTGTCCGCATGTTTCCTCCTTAGTGCATGTGTCACGACAGGTGGCGGCGTCAACACGCTCGACATTTACAACAAGTCGGTGACTCAGATCGGGGCGGAAGTGTTTAAAGCGGAGAAGCTGCCAGCCCCGACCGTTCTTGTGATGCACGGCTGCGGTGGCGTAGACCAGCACCACCTTGAGTGGGCAAAACAGCTGCAGGAATGGGGCTTCAACGCCGTGGTGATTGACTCGTTCAAGTCTCGATCCGTATCGTCGACCTGTACCAAGGTCATGAATGTGACGCCGCTGCAAAGGGCGATCGATGCGCACTTGACTGCAAAGTGGGTGATGGCCCAAGAGTGGAGCCAGCGAAAGGTCGGCGTGATTGGCTTTAGCCACGGAGCATGGGCGGCTTTACATGCTTCGACCAAGCAAGACGCAGAACGCGAAGTGGGCGCATCCTACTTAACCAGTGCCGTGGCCTTTTACCCTTACTGCGGGTCATCATTGAACTTCGTGAAACGGAGCATTCCCCTTCAAATCCACATCGGCCAGGACGATGACTGGACTCCTGCGAGTTTGTGCAAGGACCTCGCACGAAACTGGGAGTTGGGGGCCAACTATTTTGAGTACGTCAGTGCCCACCATGGCTTCGATCGGATCAACACCGATCAACGCATCCAAGGAACAGACGGAGCCATAGGGATGCGAACCCTTCGCTCAAATCCTGAAGCGAACAGGGCCGCGAGAAGGCATGTGAGAGATTTTTTTGACCAGACCTTGCGCTGATCGGCGCAGTAACGCCCAGAGGCTGCCCACGGGCAATGGCGATCGGAACTTAGAGAAAGTCCATGCAGCGATGAATTTGAGTACGGTATCGGTGCGATTGCGCACCAGGGACCCCCAGAAACAAAAAACTCATTGAAGATCAACGGGTTAGCTTGCAAAAACAGAGGGATTTGAATGAAACGCGGCGAAACCGAAAGATGCTCAAGAGCGCACGCCTGCCTGCATGCCGGGTTGTCGCATCCGCCCAGCAGGTGCTCTTGCCAAAGCCAAGAAGTTCAATAGTCCGGTGACATCCGCGGGCTTGGTCAAGTGCAAGTCGAACCCAGCCTCTTTGCTGCGCTCACAGTCTCTGGGCTGCCCGTACCCCGACATAGCCACCATCACGACGGCACTAAAGCGTGGGTTAGAGCGCAAGTTCCGCGCCACTGTCCAACCGTCGAGCTTGGGCATGCCAATGTCCATCAAGATCGCATCTGGCCTATTCCGCTGGGCCATATCCAGGCACTGCTGACCATCGTAGGCGATGTCTACCTGCAAACCTTCCGCGCGCAGCAACTGGGCCAGGATGTCAGCGGCGTCACGCTGGTCCTCGGCCAGAAGCAGATGCAGACCACGCAAACTCTCAGTGACCGTCTCATTCACTGGCCCTGCGGGATCGCCATTCAACGTGATCGCTGGGTTCAAGCTTTCCGCCGATAGCGAAATCGTAAAAGTCGTGCCCTTGGGAGAGCTGGCTACGGAGACCTGGCCGCCATGGAGCTCAACGAGCCGCTTGACCACCGACAACCCAACCCCCAAGCCACCATCGGTCCGATCCAGGGTTTTCAAGCCTTGAGTGAACGGATCGAAAAGGGTGGGCAGTAGCGACGGATCTATGCCTGGGCCTGTATCACTGATCCGAATCTGGACCGATTGATCGGTTTGTTTGACCTGCACCTGAATCCGTCCACTCTGCGGGGTGTACTTGGCGGCGTTCTTGAGCAAATTGGTGATGACCTGCATCAAACGCATCCGATCGCCACGGATCAGGATACCTGGAGCGAGATCAAGGCTGAGCTGCTGCTGTCGATCGGTGATGGCAGGCATCACCACCTCGACGGCGCCCGCGATCAACTCGTCTGCCGGAACAGTTTCCCAATGCAAGTCAATTTTGCCCAGCTCGATCCGAGCAACTTCCAACAAGTCGTCAACCAGTCGGGTGAGCAGATCGACTTGGCGCTTGATAACTTGCGCGTTCTTCGCCTGCGTCTTATCCTGACCTGCAGCCATCTCCATCTGTCGCGCCAGGTACGACAGCGGCGCTAAAGGATTGCGCAATTCATGGCCCAGCACGGCGAGAAACTCTGCCCGCCGCTCGGAGGCGACCTTGAGCTTGGCCTGGTTTCGGGTGGCTTCAGTGATGTCGTAGTTCACCCCCACCATCGCGAGAAGCTCGCCGGCAGCATTAGCAAGAACTCGCCCTCGCCCTGCCAACCATCGCTCTTCTCCGGTATCGGCGCGGAGGATGCGGAAATCATGAGCGAAGTCGCCGTGGCTCTCGAGGGCCTTCTCTACCTTTGCAGTGAGCACCGGCAAATCCTCGGGATGAACCAAACTCATAAAGGCTTGCGCGCCGGGCACCGTACCCTCCTGCGGCAAACCCAGAAGCCGATACATCTGTGTATCCCATATTGATCTGTCAGAACCGGGGTGCCACTCCCGAACCCCCATGCCACCGGCCTCAAGCGCCAAGGTCAGGCGGTCTCGGTCCAGATTAGGTATGTGCTTCTGCAAGCCGTTGGCCAATTTGGGAGCGACGGTCATGGTCCAGTCAATAGATCTCAAGAATTCAGCAGAAGGACTACCCGAAGTATTTGACAGCAAGGTCAAGCCATCGTGCCGCAATCAAACGTAGTGACTGAGTGAAAAAGCAATCTTGAGAGATTGCCGCCGCGTTACAGAGGTACGATCCACCGACGTGATGCACCGCGGATGACAGGGTGTGGCGAGAGCTCGCTCCTCACCCAAGGGCGATGGCAAACGGAACTCAGCCAAGGTCAATATCGATATAACTTTGAGATAAGTTTTGGGGCGATTCCGCACCACGGTTTGAGCGAATTGCGCACCAATTCCGCACCAGGGACCCCCAGAAACCAAAAAACCCGTTGAGAATCAACGGGTTGTCTGGCGGAAACGGAG
>JBDLRC010000134.1:0-3353 GCA_039800265.1 Pseudomonadota bacterium | reverse complement strand
CAAGCTGGTCTTCGCAGCCCCCCAAAAGTGCAACATTGCGCAAAGCAAGGGGCCGATCACGCAGGAATACGGTATCCAGAATGCGCTCTGCGCTGGCGTTGAAGTCCACCACATTCCACTGCTCATCCAAGACCATCACGCCCGCCGTCAAATGAGCCAAGACTTGTTGCAGAAAAAGATTGGACTCTTCCAGCCTGAGGCGGCTCCTCTGGGCAACCTCTCGTGCCTCATGGAGCTGGGCGGTCATCTCATTAAATGAACCGACAAGAACATTGAGCTCATCGCTCGACTGCGGGTCAAAACGAAGGGGCCGGTAATCGCCCGATGCAACTGCTTTGGTCGCCCGTTCAAGCTGACGTAAGGGGCCTGCCAGCCAGCCGGACAACAATACTGCGCTGATCAGCGCGCCAAAAAATGCCAACAACACGGTAAGCAGCAACGTAACGCCATAAATTTTGCGCAGTCCTTGTTTACTGAATGCTAGCTGCTGGTAATCACGGACCCCATCGTTAAGGGTTTCAAGATTTTTGGTCAGCGTGGCGGGAATCTGCTCGACCCACTGCACGAATCGCGTCTCATCCCCGGTTGGCGTGACACGTGATGTCATGGCGATGGCGCGCACCTGTAACGATCGTTCTGCGACTCCGGGCACAGGCTCGACTGCTACATACTGACGTGCAGCACGCGCACGATTCAGGGTCTCGGGCGGCGGCAACGCCGGTACCAAAGCCGTAAGCTGCGCACTCCGGCTGGCCAATACCGTTCCTGCGCCCGAAAGCACCAAGACATCAACACCCTCGCGGTTATCGACCACTTTTTCAATACTAAAAATCATCTGCGACGGAGGCGTGTCTTCAATGGAAATCGCCAGCCGCCGGGCCTTACTCATTGCATCTGCACTGATGGCATCCAGAGATGCCCTGCCCAAGGAAACGCCGGACTCGAGCGCGACATTAACCCCCTGGCTGAACCAGCTGTCGATGGTTTTCGCTAAAAACTGGGCGGATACGAACGACACCAGCAACACCGGCACGGCGCCAATCAGCGCAAATGCAATCGCCAGTCGCACCATGATGCGAGCGCCGAAGACCCGTCGGCGATACCGTGACCAGACACGCATTACAACCCAGACCGTCAGGCCAGCCATGATGATCACCACCACGGCATTGGCTCCGACAAGCCATGGGTAGTACGTATCAAACGCTGAACTGCTTGAGCTAGATGCAGCGAGCAGCAGTATCAGTGCGCTCGCCAAAACGAGGATCACTACCAGCGCTAACCGGAGCACAAGGCTCATTCGGATTGGCCTGTTCCCAAGGGAGGTCTGACTGCAGTGCCTGCCGTGAGCTTGGGCAATACCCAGTCACTGGACAAATTCCAATCACGGTTTGTCAGCGCGTTCATCTGCAACGGCTTCGGTAGCTGAGCAGTATCCAGCCGTACACGCAACCGAAGCTCATAACGGTCTGGATTGCTTTTCAATTCTTTGCTGTGGGCAGTCAGCACGGAGGCGACCGCGTCGGGCAATGCCCACCCCTGTAATTGCGTGGCAGCACTCAGAGCCTGCTCCAGCTGCGGGTAGGTCTGCGGGTGTCCGCTGCCCACGGTCACCCAATAATGCTGCGTCACCGCGTGGTACATCAGCCGAACCACCCGAACGTGGCCTGACAGTTTTTCGTCGAACCAGTACCAACGATTTCGCAACAATTCGAATTCCGAAACAAAATAAAGCGGTAAGCCTCGCTTGACGGCTTCAATCAGCGGAGGGCTTAACGCGACCGACACCTCGGCCTCGATCGACCAGGCATTGGGCGGAACTGATACCAAGACCGGCTGATCAACCCTCACGGACTCTGCATCATTGGCCCCGACCAGAGCGGGCTGCACGACCATCATAAGGCCTGCGATAAGCCATCGGCTAAGTTGCTTGATCGCCCCTACTCCAGACACCGCCAGAAAAGGGCTCTTCTGCAACAGGTCGCACCAGTGCTTAAGACTGTTTGTTGAATCGCGCATAAAAAAACCCGTCATGGTTCTGACCTTGTTCCGTAGCAGCCGTCGGCAGCAGACGGCCCGGTGAAGGCATCAGACGCGCATCGGGAGTGCGTTCTAAAAACGCCTGTTGCTGCGCTTCCCCTTCTTCTAAAAAAATGGAGCAGGTCACAAACACCAATTCTCCCCCGGGTCTCACCCTTCCCCAAAGCGTGTCCAACAACTGCTGTTGGGTATGAACGACAGTGGCAAGTGCCTCAGGTGTGCGCTTCCATGGGATTTCAGGGTGACGTCGTACAACGCCGGAAGCCGAACACGGCGCGTCCAAAAGCACAGCATCAAAGGATGCAGGTAGGCCTGCCCGTGCCAACGCAGCCGGATCAAGCAGGTCCGCTACGGCGGTCTGCACAGACCCCCGAAGGGTCGACCCGACCCGAACCAGATCACGACGCAGACGGGCCAACCGATGTGCCGACACATCCACCGCCCAGACTGTGGCCCGATGGTGCTGGGCTAACGCAATGGACTTGCCACCGGGAGCCGCACATGCATCCAAGATAAGGGCGGGTCGGTCGGCCATCGCGTGGGTCTTCGACGAGTTGAACAACTGAGGACTGAAGGCGTCTACCACGCGCTGTGCAGCGGCATCCTGGACGCTCACCCAGCCTTCGGAGAAGCCCGGTATTTCCTCGACCGGCATTGGCGGATCAATGATCACTGCATGCGGCCCAACCGGCGTTCCCACTCGGCCAAGGGTACCCAATTGCGCCAAAAACTCCGCCCGAGACATCGGCGCGGCATCCAGTAGTCGGATGGTCAAGGGTGCGCGAGCTGTCAATCCAGAAAGTATCTCTTCCGATCGCTCACCGTATTGCAGCTGAATTTTTTCAATCCACCACGGTGGGGCATTCCACCGGGCTACGGGATGGGTCCAGTCGGCCTGGCTTGATCGCACATCGGCCAGGGTTTTTCGAAGCAACGCATTCACAAAGCCCGAGATTTTTTTAGCCGACGATGGCAAAAGCGCCTTTGCAGCCGCCACGGCCTCATCGACCACAGTGTGGGCGGGCCGACGTTGTTCCTCGAGGGCTGCCCAGGCGACGGATAACAGGGCCAACACCAGTGACGGCGGCGGCGATGGTGCTAAGCGGGCAATGCGGACCTGGGTAAGCCCCCAGTGTTTAAGGCCCCGGTAAACAAGGTCCATCACCGAGGGGTGCGGTGACGTCGTAGGGGCCTTCCCCGGTGGGGCAAAAAGAATGCGATGAATTCGCTGCGCCGCCTGCACAAACTCTTGGGCAAGCGGCGGCGCAAAATCCGCAGGATCAGGCACCCATGACTTTCATCTCGCGCGCCAGTTC
>JBDLRC010000133.1:0-4770 GCA_039800265.1 Pseudomonadota bacterium | reverse complement strand
GGGTGAACTCTTCCTTGATCAGCGCACGCAACATCTGCGCGAGCCCTTCAGACGTCTTTAAGGAAACGTTGCCCACGAAGCCATCGCAGACCACCACATCGGTCGTGCCCTTGAAGATGTCATCGCCTTCGACATTGCCGTAGAAATTCAGGTGGCTTGCACGCAGCAATTCACCGGCCAACTTCACGGTGTCATTGCCTTTGATCACCTCCTCGCCGACATTCAAAAGCCCGACGGACGGCCGTTCTTTGCCGTGGATCACCGAGGCCAGGGCCGACCCCATCAGCGCAAATTGCAGCAGGTGCTCTGCCGTGCAGTCCACATTGGCCCCGAGATCGAGCATGGTGGTCACGCCACCGGTCTTGTTGGGCATGGATGTCGCAATCGCAGGACGGTCAATGCCCTCGATGGTCTTTAACACGTAGCGGGCGATCGCCATGAGTGCGCCGGTGTTGCCGGCCGAGACGGCGGCATGCGCACGGCCATCTTTCACGGCTTCGATGGCCATGCGCATGGACGAGCGCCGCTTGTTGCGAAGCGCGATGGCCGGCGGGTCATCCATGGCGACAACTTCTTCGGCGGCGAGTATCGAAATCCTTGCCCGCACGTCTTCGGCATGGGCCGAGGGTAATGCCGCATCAAGGGCCTGGCTCAGCGCAGGCTCAAGACCCACCAACAGAACGCGGTGGGAGGATGCGCGCTTTAAAAACGCGATAGCTGCAGGAATCGTGACGGGAAGGCCGTGGTCGCCCCCCATGCAATCGATGGCAACGCAAACTTCCGAAGAGGCCGACATTGCCAGCGACGCGGTCAAACGGTGCTTACACCGAAAAACGGTGCGATGCCTTAGGCGACGGCCTTGGTCTTGACGACTTTCTTGCCGCGGTAATAACCCGAGGGGCTGACGTGATGACGCAGGTGGACTTCGCCCGTGGTCGGCTCAACGGCCGTGGGCGGGTTGGTCAAAAAGTCATGCGAACGATGCATGCCGCGTTTTGACGGTGATTTCTTATTTTGCTGGACAGCCATAAGGAACTCCGGAAAACCTTGAATTATAAGGTATTTTTCCCGCTCATTGCTTTTTGAGCAGATCCTTGAGGCCCAAAAAGGGGGAAACCGGCGCATCCTGCCCTGCCGTAGCCTGCGCCCCGCCGCCCTGCGACAACCCCGAGCCAACGTCAGGCCGATCCAACGCCGCCGGCGGCGAGCACTGGGCATGCTTGGGCGCCATGGGAAGCGCGAGCAAGAGCTCGTCCTCCACGAGATCCCGAAGGCTCAGGCCAACCTCGGAGGACAACAAATCCACATCGTCTGACTCGGCGGCGGCAAGCTCATCGTCGTGGGCCTGCTCCGCTGTGGCCTTGTCGGCCAGGACAGACGACGCAAAAAACTCAAAGGCGCGATTGCTTCGCACCGACAGTTCAACCGGCTCAAGGCAGCGCTCACAGGTGCAGTGCAGCTTGGCTGCAACATGCAGATGCCAACGACGTCGTGGGTGCGCCACCGACACCGGCCGAGCATCGGGCGAGAACTGCCATTGCACAGACTCGGTCACACGCACTCCCGCAGATCTCAACCTGGGCAGCTCCTGATCAGCAAAGCAGCCCTGCGCGGGCAATGCACCGGCCGCCAAGGCCCGCTCGAGCAATGGCTCGGACAATGCTGCCGACCCATTGAAGACTCGGATTTCAGGGGATGCGGATTTGCGCTTCATAATGCGCGCACCTTAACCGTGTTTACATTCCGATTCAACACACCACACACCCTGCGATGCGTCTGATTCTTGCTTCTGGTTCACCGTACCGAAAAGAACTGCTGTCGCGGCTCGGCCTACCGTTCGAGACGCTCGTACCTCATGTGGACGAATCTGCCCACCCTGGTGAAGACTTCGAGCACACGGCACGCCGCCTGTCGATCGAAAAAGCACGGGTGATCGCCCAACAGCACCCCGAAGCCATCGTGATCGGTTCTGATCAAGTCGCACATTGCGAGGGCCGTCGACTGGATAAACCGGGCACTGCCGCTGCAGCGATAGCCCAGCTGGCATGGCAGCGCGGAAAGACCTCATGGTTTCACACTGCACTCACCGTCGCCAGCAAGGGTGGTTCCCACATCCAAACCGATGTCATCACCACTGAGGTTCGGTATCACGATGACAACGTTTTAACCGATGCGCACATTGCGGCGTATGTTGCCAACGAAAATCCGGTGGACTGCGCTGGGGCAGCAAAATCAGAAGGCCTTGGGGTCGCACTCATGGCGGCGGTGCGTGGCGATGACCCCTCGGCACTGGTAGGGCTTCCCTTGATTGCCCTGTGCACCATGTTGCGCAACTGCGGCGTGGAGCCGTTATCTAGTAAACGCTCCAGCGCAACATAACCTTTGCCATGGCATCACCGGCTGCCGCACCGAACCGCTTGGCAAGACGCTCTGCAAAGTTGGGTTGCAAGGTGTAGTCGATCACCTCTTCGGCCTTGATCACATCACGGGCCACCGAGTCTACGGTGCCCAGCCCATCGGCCAAACCAAGCTCAACACTTTTCGCCCCCGTCCACACCATTCCGGTAAACATCTCGGGCACAGACTTCAACCGATCGCCACGGCCCTCTTTCACCGCGGCAATAAACTGCTGATGCACCTCGGCAAGCATCGACTGGACCGCCGCTTTCTGCTTGGGGTCAACAGGTAAAAATGGATCCAGTAAAGCCTTGTTCTCTCCAGCCGTCAGCACGCGGCGCTCAACACCCAGTTTTTTCATGGCCTCGGTAAATCCGAAGCCATCCATACGCACCCCAATCGAGCCCACAAGGCTTGCCTTATCCACATAAATAGCATCGGCAGCAGCGGCCACATAGTAGCCACCCGAGGCTGCTACATCCTCAACGACTGCGATCACTGGCTTGTCTTTGTGCAACGCTTTGAGTCGACGCATCTCATCAAAGATCATGCCCGCCTGAACGGGACTGCCTCCGGGACTGTTGATACGCACGATGACGCCGGCGGCGTGCGTGTTCTCAAATGCGTCGCGCAACGACTCCGTCATCACGGTGGCGTTCGCACCACCCTCGGCATCAATCACCCCGGACACATCCACCAAGGCCGTGTGGCGTGTCGTGGGATGGGTCATGGACGAGCCTGGCGCCCCGGCCAAGGAAAAAAGAAACACCAGCAGCACCAGACCAAAGGTCGCCGCACGCCAAAATGTGGCCCAACGCCGCGCCCGACGCTGCTCTTCCACATGGGCCAGCAATACTTTTTCTACGACTTCGTTATCCATTGACGAATCCATTCATGAAGTTGAGGCACCGAGTGCACACAATCGACTGGGTTGGCCGAAAGAAGTTCACGTGTCGGGTGGGCGCCATAGCCGACGGCCAGCGCCTGCGCGCCAGCAGATTTCGCCATGAAAATATCATGAGTGGTATCGCCAATGACCAGCGCGGCGCTTGGTGAAATGTTCAATGTTTCACAGATTTCAAAGACCATTGTGGGGGCTGGCTTTGGATCGCTCTCGTCGGCGCACCGCGAGGTTTCAAAATAATGGCGTGTGCCCGTGGCATCAAAGGCGCGCTCCAATCCCACACGCGACTTGCCCGTCGCTACCGCAAGTGGCAGCCCCGATGTTTTCAGGTCATCGAGCACCTGCGTGAGGCCTTCAAACGGCCGCAGAAATTTATCCTGCGACAGGTAGCGATGCCGAAAGCGCTCGGAGAGCGCCTGCTCCTGCTCGGCCGAGAGGTTTGGGGCCACACGCGACAGCGCATCCTTCAGGCCAAGACCAATGACCCAGCTCGCATCCTGCTCGTTGGGCACAGGGACCCCGATATCCTCGCAGGCCGCGAGAATCGCCCGCGTAATGGTTGGCGTGGAGTCCACCACGGTCCCATCCCAGTCAAAAATCACTAACTCACCCGTCTGCGACAGCATCAGTTCGGTTGCTCCAATTCACACGTCTGCAACGCCTTCACAAATGCGTGTGGGATCGCTGCACGAAGCGCGATGGTCTCATGATCACCAGGGTGGGCCAGGCGAAGCTGCCATGCATGCAAGAACATACGGCTGATCCATGGCCACTGTGCATCCCGCTCGTAATCACCGTACTTCGGATCGCCCACAATCGGATGGCCCTGATGGGCCAGGTGCACCCGCAGCTGATGGGTGCGGCCCGTCACCGGCTCACAGACCAACAACGTCAACGCGCCGTAGGGCTCACACTGCACGCGCTGAAGCACCTTGACTTTGGTGATGGCCACCTGGCCTTGCGGATCCACCCGCACCCAGCGCTCGCCCTTGGCGTTGACCCACTTGTGCAAAGGCTGCTCCACCCGATCGCAGGCGGCGGGCCAACTCCCCCACACCAGGGCGAGGTAACGTTTTCGCATCTGGCCCTCGCGCAGCTGCCGATGCAACTCGGTCAGACTCGATCGGCGCTTGGCCAGCACCATCACGCCAGACGTTTCCCGATCCAGACGGTGCACGAGCTCCAGAAACCGGTCGTCGCGGACAGCCCTTAGGGCCTCGATCACGCCGAGCTTCACCCCGCTTCCACCGTGGACCGCTAGCCCGGCCGGCTTGTCGATGGCCAAGAGCAGAGCATCGTCCAAGAGAACCCCGATCTGTTTGGCGGCACTCTGGGCTGCCATCGACGGGGCCCCGGTCCGCACCGGCTGCAACTGCCCCTCCTGCGGTGCGTTAGCGGCTACCCGGATAGGGGGGATCCGAAGCTGATCACCCGCCTGAACGCGGTAGTCACTGGCCACCCGCCCCCCA
>JBDLRC010000132.1:0-3733 GCA_039800265.1 Pseudomonadota bacterium | reverse complement strand
GAGGGTTTCACTTAAAAGCGGCCCGACGCCTGAGGCTGCCCGAACACTGGTGGATTGGGAGTCGCCACGCCCGCTGATCGAATTGGTCTCGGACATCAACAAGATGAGCAACAATCCCATGACCCGGCAGCTGTTTCTTAACCTGTCGGCCTCCAATGGCCGGGCGGCCACGTTGGGGGCTTCGGGTGCGGTCGTGCGCGAGTACCTGGCCTCCAAAGGCATGGTCTTCCCGGAGTTGGTGCTTGATAACGGTTCAGGCCTAAGCCGTGATGAGCGGATCTCGGCATCGAGCCTGGCGCGGCTGTTGACCGATGCCATGCTCGGGCCGGATGCCCAGGGCTGGGTCGATACCCTTCCGATGGTGGGCATTGAGGGCACGGTCCGCAACCGGTTGCGTAACAGTGTCTTGGAGGGAAGGGCCTGGCTGAAGACCGGTACCCTGGATAACGTGCGGGCCTTGGCGGGCTACGTTCGTTCGGCCGAGGGCCGTTGGGTTGTCTTTGTCGCCACGGTCAATCATGCCCAGGCCAGTCGGGCGAAACCGGCCATGGAGTCATTATTAAAGTGGGCCTACACTTATCATTAAAAATCATACTAAGTAACTGATTTTTAAGGTTTTTTTATAGATTGCAGGGGGTCGGCTCCTGTGTTCCAATCGAGCCATGACCGATCCAAATAAAACCCCGGCAGTAGCGATGCCTGCCTGGGAGTCCATGAAGCAGCGCACGACGACGTTCATTGTGTTGGGCCTGCTCGCGCTCTCGACCTTGCTGACCCAGGGTGGCCGAAACCGGTTGGATGCTTGGACATCCCTGGCCTTTGAGGCACTCTCGCCGCGGCAGATGAACTCCATGTTTTCGGTGCTGCCCACGAACCTGACGGTTGAGCAGCGTCGGGTAGCCCGCTGGATTGCCAATCGGCATCGCGTATCGATGGGGGCGGTGGAGCAGCTTGTCGCCGCCGCCTATGAGACGGCAGGCAGTTTTCGTATTGATCCCTATCTTTTGCTGGCGGTGATCTCGATTGAGTCGGGCTTTAACCCCCTGGCCGAAAGCCATATGGGTGCAGTGGGACTTATGCAAATCATGCCGAAGGCCCACGCCGACAAGCTTCGGTCGTTCGGTGGCGAGAAGCAGGCCCTCGATCCCTGGGTCAACATGCAGGTGGGGGCCATGATTCTTCGGGAATACCTAGACCGTTTTGGCTCCGAGATTGGTGCGCTCAAGGCCTATGTGGGATCGCTGGAGCAGCCTACCGAATACCCTGACCGGGTGTTGCAGGTTCGCGAGCGTCTGGTCGCGGCCGCCCTTGGCCGAGTGCTCGCCTAATGGGCTAAAGGTGCTGGGCAGGCAAACGGATTACTCAGTGGCTTGCACCACGACGTGATCACGAATCAGCCCGTCGATCTCTGCGTCTGAAAACCCAAATTCACGAAGAATGATTGCCGAGTGCTCGCCAAGCTCTGGAGCAGGTTTAGGCTCAGGCCGCGGAAGCGCACTGAATTTCACGGGGTGGCCAACGCCTTTGACCTTGCCCGCTTTCGGGTGATGGGTCTCGACCACCATCTCCCGGGCAATCGCCTGGGGGTGGGTAAAGGCTTCTTCGATAGAGTTTACGGGGCCTACCGGAACACCTGCGGCCTCAAGCGTGGCGATCCAGTGCGCCGTGGGCTGATGGCCGAGCACGGACTCGATCTCATGGGCGAGTTCGTGTTGATGTTTTAAACGGTCCGTGTTGGTGACATAGCGTGGATCGGTCTTCCATTCGGGATGGCCTAGCGTGTCGGCAATCCGTTCCCAGTTCGGTTGATTTGCGCCGCCAATATTCACGTACCCGTCTTTGGTTTTAAAGGCCTGGTAAGGGGCCGTAAGCGGATGGGCTGAACCAAGCGGGCCAGCAGAGATACCCGTGGCGAAAAACATGGCGGCCTGCCAGTAGGTCTGCTGCATGGCCGCCTCCATCAATGATGTTTCAATCAACTGGCCTTCGCCCGTTTTCGATTTGTGAATGAGTGCGGCAAGAATGCCCACGCAGGCAAGAATGCCGGCGTTGATGTCGGCCACTGAATTGCCGGTCTTTGCCGGGGCCTGGCCTGGGAATCCGGTCACGCTCATGAGCCCTGAGAAGCCCTGCGCAATCAAATCAAAGCCGGGTTTCTGCGCCAGCGGTCCCGTGCGGCCATATCCCGACACGGTGGCGTAGATCAGCCCAGGATTGATTTCTTTAAGGTCTTCGTAGCCCAGGCCGAGTTTTTCCATCGTGCCCATGCGGTAGTTCTCGGTAAGCACATCGGATTGGGCCACCAGCCGTTTAAGGACCTCGACGCCTTTGGGATGTTTCAAATCAAGCGCTAGGCCGCGCTTGTTTCGATTGAGCACGAGAAAGGGGGCCGAGACGCCATTGACGCGTGGCTCGCGGTAGTTACGTGAGTCGTCGCCTGCCGGAATTTTTTCGATCTTGATCACGTCGGCGCCCATGTCGGCCAGCATCATGCCGCAGGTGGGGCCGGCCATGATTTGGGCGAGTTCTAAAACCTTGATACCGGCCAGCGGGCCGCGTGATGAAGCATTCATGGCGAGACGTTAGAGCGTGTGTTTAAAAAAGCGTATGGCGTGCGATGTGGGCGGGTTTGAGTTCATTAGCGGCCGATAAACTGTGGGGGCTCTTTCGCAAGAAAGGCTCTGTAGCCGATTCGGAAATCTTCCGTATCAAAACAATCAAAGCATTCGTCTTTCTCTGCTGCGGTCAGCGGTGCGGGGTTGGCCAGGCGGCGCGCAAATTTCTTATGCCAACGGGCCACGAGAGGTGCGCCGGCCGCCACGCGCTGTGCAGCCTCGCGGGCCTCTTGCGTGACCTGGTCGTCGGTCACCACGCGTGATACCAGGCCAATGCGCAGTGCCTCGTGTGCATCGAAGATGCGCCCCTCCAACAAGATCTCGAGGGCCTTGCTGGGCCCCAATAGGCTGGCGATCGGCCCCATCTCACTGTAGGCCATGACCAGGCCTAGATTTTTAATCGGAGCTCCGAACCGACTGGACTCGCCGCAGATACGAATGTCGGCCAGTGATGCGATTTCCATTCCGCCGCCCACACAGATGCCATGAATCTGGGCCACGATAGGGTGGCGGCAGCTTTGAATGGCGTGCACGGTGGTGTGCATGATCTCGCCGTAGGCCCGCGCTTGGGCCTTGTTCGAACGTTCATTTTCAAATTCACTGATGTCGTTGCCCGGCGAAAAAGATTTTTCACCGGCCCCACGAATCACAATGCAGCGCACGCTGTCATCGGCCGAAAGCGTGGTGAAGGCCTCGCCGAGCTCACGCCACAGGGGCTTGGTCATGGCATTGAGTTTTTCCGGGCGATTGATGGTGAGGGTCACCACATGGCCCTCACGTGATTGCAACAAGATGTCAGACATAGTGTGTTGAAACGTTTATCGGTGGGGAATGACAGGGGGCTAACGGTAGAAGTATTCCACCAGCCCCATGCCGGTGATAGGAACATAGGTCACGAGCATCAGCACGGCAAACAGCACACCAATGAAATAAATATTCACACGGGTGGTTTCCCAGACGCTGCATTTTGCAATTGCACTGGAGACCATCAGCACACTGGCTACGGGCGGTGTCTGTTGGCCGATGCCCAGGTTGATGGTCACGATCAGACCAAAATGCACCGGATCAATGCCGGCGGCAAGGACCAGCGGCATCACCACGGGCACGACAAGAATGAT